>JAFMSC010000001.1 GCA_017353825.1 Hyphomicrobiaceae bacterium
CCGCTGCTGTTCGCGCTCTCCCTGCACGGGTTCATCGTCGGCCAGCCGTTCCGGTTGCGGCCCCTGCGCCAGGCCATCAGGCCCTGTGTGCAGCACAAGCACAAGGACCAGATCTGGTTCACGGGTGCCCACGACATCGCCCAGCATTGCTTTGCCATGGAGCGGCATCATTCCGGGCAGCCTCGAGGCGGCCGCCTGGGGCAAAGCCGGCGACGCCACGCGGACGGCGAGCTAGCGTGCCCCGCGGCGCCTTATTAGGTCGGGCGTAGCACCCCAATCCGACCTCGCTGGGCTGCCCTCCTTGCTGGGCTGCCCTCCTTCATGCGGGTCCCACCGGCCTGATCGAGGGCGACCGGCTTGACTGCGATCGCCATCAATGGAGGCTGGCGCGGCGTGCGGCCGTGGCTTCCGCGGTGGTGAGCGTCGGCTCGACCGCGCCCATGCGGCCGCCCAGCCAAGCGGCAAGCGCGCCGAGAAGGAGGGCAAGGGAGCCGAACAAGGCGCCGCGCGAGACCGCGGTAGCGGCCATTTGAGCGGCAGACGCAGCCTGCTCCTTCGCCACGTTGATGGCCTGGCGGTACTGCTCATCGTAGCGTCCGAGCTGGGTGCGCGCCTGATCGGCGGGCACGCCCTGGGCCTTGGCGAGTGCCTGGACGGCGCGCTCGCGGGCGTCCTGGGCCTGGGCCGGATCGGACGTGACAGCGGAGCGCACGGCCGATACGGCCGCGTCCTTGAGGGCCGCTGGGTCGTTGCCGCCGCTGGCACCGCGAATGGCCTTCTCGATGCTCGCAAATGGGTCGGCGGTGCGCGACACTCCGGGGGCTGCCGCCTGGAGGGCCGCCTGCGCGGCGGTGCCCACGGCCTGCGTGGCCCCGCCCGAGAGGCTGGCGAGCGTCCAGAAGGCGCCGCCCAGGATCGCCCCGATCGCCGTGGTAAGCATGGCGAACATCAAGAGGGTGGAGAGTGCCCAAGCCGTAAGGCCATGCCACCCGCCTGTCTGCTTGCGCTGTCCGGACAGGCGCCCGGCGGCATAGCCGCCCACCAGCGCGGAGATGATGCCCGATAAGATCCCCCACAGCCCCGCGCCAATCGAGAACGAGGCGGCGGAGGGATTGGCGCCGCCGGCGGGATCGAAGGCGGAGGCTCCGAGGCCGATGCCGATCAGATTGAGGATCGACTGGGTGGCGAGGGCCAGCACCACGCCGGCCAGCACGGCGCCCCAGCAGACGCGGTTGCTGAGGATGGTGCGCATGTCGTCTTCCGGCGTCACGCCGGTGGCATAGGCTGCGTCCGGTTCGCCGCGGGGCCGGGCGGGCTCTTGGGCGGTCTCTGGCTGGATGGAGGCCATGATCGTGCTCCGAGCTTGGCTAAAGGCTTTGAGGGGAGAATGCCCGTTTCCAAGCCCGGTTCCGTCGAGCCCGCGCAGGCGGGGTTCAAGATGCTCAAGGTGGCCCCAAAGGTGGCCCCAAGGTGTCCCCAAGGTGCCCCCCCAAGGTGCCCCCAAGGCGCCCCCAAGGCGCCCCATGTTCGTGTGCCCGTGCGCATGAGAATTGCCGGGGAACAAAGCAGAATTGGCGGGGAACAAAGCGCGACCGCTCAGGTTGTCCAAGGGTCCGCCCGCGAGGCGGTTCGGCGGGGTTGGGAACCTGTAGGCCGCGGAGCGTGACGGGCATCCACGTTCCGGCTGCGGCCGGCTTCGGAAAGCGAGGCGACGTGCACGGGATAGGGTCGGCGGCTGTGCTGGCGGCGGGTTTGGCGTGGAGCGTGGCCGCCGCCGATCAGACTGTGGAGGCGGGGCTCCTTTCATGCCACGTGTCCGACCCGGTCGAGGCCGAGGGGGGCGATACTGGGCAGGTGCGGCGCCTCCTTTGCGACTTCAAGCCGAAGAACGGAGCGGAGGAAACCTATACGGGCAAGGTGCAGGTGGCGGCGAGATCGCCCGAGGAAAAGCGCACGCTGCTGTGGATGGTTAAGATGACGTCGGCACAGCCCTGGCCTCCAGGGTTCCTCCAGCAGAGTTATGCGGCCGACCCAAAGACGCCCGCGGGGCAGATCCCCGACCTGATCGGCCAGGTGAACGCGGGTATCGTGCTCCAGTCGATGACCGAGAGGAAGGAGGGCAGCGCCAGTGCGGGGGAGAAATCACCGGCAGCCGCCTTCGCCGTGCTCGGGGCGGAACTCAATCTGAAATCCACGACCGGCTGAGGATGCCGTCAACGCCAGCCGAGGGCGGGGGCGACGTGGGTGAGGATGGCCTCTATGACGTGGGCGTTGTAGGCGACGCCCAGCTGGTTGGGGACGGTGAGGAGCAGCGTATCGGCCTCGGCGATGGCCTCGTCCTCGGCCAGCTGAGTGGCGAGGACGTCCGGCTCGGCGGCGTAGCTGCGTCCGAAGATGGCTCGCGTCTTAGGGTCGATGAAGCCGATTTGGTCCTGGTCCTCCCTGGAGCCACCGAAGTAGGTGCGGTCGCGGTCGTCAACAAGGGCGAAGATGCTGCGGCTCACCGACACGCGGGGCTCGCGCGCGTGGCCCGCCGACTTCCAGGCCTCGCGGAAGGCGCGGATCTGAGCGGCCTGCTGAATGTGGAAGGGGCGGCCGTCCTCATCGTTCTTGAGCGTGGAACTCTGCAGGTGCATGCCGAGCTTGGCGGCCCAGATGGCGGTGGCATTGGAGCCGGCGCCCCACCAGATGCGCTCGCGTAAGCCCTCCGAGTGCGGCTCGACGCGCAGGAGCCCCGGCGGATTGGCAAACATGGGCCGCGGGTTGGGCTTGGCGAAGCCCTGGCCGCGCAGCACGTCCAGGAACACCTCGGCGTGATGCCGGCCCATGTCGGCGTCGGTCTGGCCCTCGGGCGGGGCGTAGCCGAAGTAGCGCCAGCCGTCGATCACCTGTTCTGGCGAGCCGCGGCTGATGCCGAGCTGCAGGCGCCCGCCAGCAATGAGGTCGGCCGCGCCCGCGTCCTCGGCCATGTAGAGCGGGTTCTCATAGCGCATGTCGATGACGGCGGTGCCGATCTCGATGCGGCTGGTCCTGGCGCCGACGGCGGCCAACAACGGGAACGGCGAGGCAAGCTGGCGGGCGAAGTGGTGGACGCGGAAAAAGGCCCCGTCCGCACCCAGCTCCTCGGCGGCGACGGCGAGATCGATGGACTGCAATAGCGCATCGGCGGCCGAGCGGGTCTGCGAGTGGGGCGAGGGCGACCAGTGGCCGAACGACAGGAAGCCGATCTTCTTGTTGGCGGGCATGGACGAGGGTTCCGGGAGAGATGCGCAAGCGAGCTCTTGAGGAGAAGCGCGTACTGCCTCGCCGCCGCACTGTAAACCCGGAGTGAGTGGAACGCTGGCAGGGCCGCGAGGATTGTCTTAGGCACTGGCAGATGATGACAGATGATGATGAAGTGCGTGGCCCCCCATGACGTCCCGCGGTGAAATGACGTCCCGCGGTGAAATGGCGTCCCGTGGTGAGGCGGCCACGTGCGGCTCCCCTTGGGGAGAGGACGTGAGGCCATCACTTGCGATCGTGCACCGTGCGGGCAGCCGATAAAATCGCACGCGCGCGGACGTAAGTCATTTGGCCGAGTTGGTGAGGGAGCGTCTGTGTTGGGAAGGCTCCTCATCGGGCCCTTTCGGGACGCCTCCTCCACCCCTTCGCTCTGGAGGTTCATTGCAAACCGCTGAGCATCTCAACATCGTGAGGTTGCGCCCCCCGTGTTCTTTGTGGCCCTAGTGACTGACTACGACGGCACCCTGGCCAAGGACGGTCGGGTGGATGGCGCCACCGTCAAGGCCCTGGAGGAGGTGCGGCGCTGCGGCCGCAAGCTGGTCCTGGTCACCGGCCGCGAGCTTGCTAGCCTTGAACGCGCCTTTCCGGAGCTAGCTCTGTTCGATCTCGTGGTGGCCGAGAATGGCGCTCTCATCTTCAACCCGGCCAAGAAGCTTGAGACCCTGCTGGCCGAGCCACCCTCGCAGGCGCTGATCGAACGGCTGCGGGCGCGCGCCGTGGCGCCGCTGTCGGTGGGCCGTACCATCATCGCCACGCGCGAGCCGCACGAGAAGGTCGTCCTGGAGGCGATCCACGAGCTGGGGCTGGAGCTGCATATTATCTTCAACAAGGGCGCGGTGATGGTGCTGCCAGGCAACGTCAACAAGGCCTGGGGGCTCAAGCGGGCGCTGAAGGCGCTGTGCCTGTCGCCGCACAACGTGGTGGGCATCGGCGATGCCGAGAACGACCAGGCGTTCCTGAGCGCCTGCGGCTGCGCCGCCGCCGTGGCCAACGCGCTGGCGTCGGTGAAGGCGCGGGCCGACATGGTGGTCTCCGATCACGGCGCCGGCGTCGCGGAGCTAGCCCGGCTCATGACCGAGCACGACCTTGTCGGCTGCCGCCTGAACCTTCCGAGGATCCGACCCGTGATCGGAACCCTGGCGGACGGCGGGGCGGGTAAGGTCCCCGTGTGCCTCAGTCCGTTCGAGACCCTCCTGATCACCGGCTCCTCTGGCGGCGGCAAGTCCACCTTGGTGACGGCGCTGCTGGAACAGATGCAGGATCTCGCTTTCCAGTTCTGCGTGGTCGATCCGGAGGGGGACTACTCGGAATTTCCCGATGCGGTGGTGGTGGGGGACAGCCGGCAAGAGCCGAGGCTGTCGGAAGTCATGCACCTGCTGGGCAAGCCCGATGTGAGCGTGGTTGTGAACCTGCTGGCCATCGACCCCCAGGAGCGGCCGGGCTTCCTCGCCAAGTTCCTGCCCGAAATCGCCAAGCTGCGCTCCCAAACCGGTCGGCCGCATTGGATCGTGCTTGACGAGGCGCATCACTGCCTGCCAGCCGGCCGCGACGCCGCGCCCATGCTTCCCCGCGAGTTCCCGGCCGCGGTCGCAGTGACGGTGCACCCAGAGGAGGTCGCCCCGCATTTCCTCAAGACCGTGACGACCGTAGTGGGCGTCGGCGACGGCTCGCTCGCCGCCATCGGGAAGTTCTGCAAGGCGACCGGCCGGCCGCTGCCTCAGCTGGCCGTTGGGCTCAAGGACGCGGAAGTCCACGTGCTCGGCCGCGAGGGCCCGGTCGAGGTGGTCGCGCCGCGCAAGCCCAAGGAGAAGCAGAAGCGCCACGCGCGCAAGTACGCCGAGGGCGATCTCGGCGCCGACAAGAGCTTCCGCTTCCGTGGTCCCGACAACGCGCTCAACCTGCGCGCCCAGAACCTGTCGACCTTCCTGCAGATGGGCGAAGGCGTGGACGACAGGACTTGGCTGCACCACCTGCGCGCCGGCGAGTATTCGAGGTGGTTCCGTAATGCCATCAAGGATGATGATCTGGCCGCCGAGGCCGCCGTCATCGAGGCGGACGCGTCGCTGTCGCCGGAGGAGAGTAGAGCGCGCATCAAAGACATCATCGACCGCCGCTACACTGCGCCTGCGAAAGAGAAGTGCTAGCGACGCCGGGGTGGCAGGCGGCGGGTTTGGCCGGTGGAAGACGCGAGCGGGGAGCGAGCCCGTGCTGCCGGGCCGCGAGCGGGGGCGAGAGAGCAGGCGGTGGACATGCGGCTATCGCCGCGTGTAGCCCTTGAGCCGGTCGAGCAGATCCTTGAGCGGGTCGTCGACCCAGGCGTAGGTGAGAAAGTCGCGGTGGTCGGCGTCCTTAGGAGCGGGCAGGAAGGCGACGCTGCCCGGCCGCAACCGCGGCTCCAGTGACGTGGCAACTGGGATGTGCCGTCCAGCGAGCACCTTCTGCAGCTGGTCATTGCGTGCCTGGGTGGAGTGCGTGTAGGTGCTCACGAAGAAGGCGGACTTCTGTCTGGCTACCCAGTCGGCGAAGGTGTCAAGCTCACCGTAGAGGGCGTCGAACAACACCACACCTCGCAGACGGTTACCGATGCCGCCGTGGTGAACGCACGAGGCCGTCGTGAGGTAGCCGCCGCTGTAGGCCACGATCACCACCGGCATGCTGGCGAACGATCTCACCGAGCGCGGGTCGCCGTGCAGGCGCGCTAGGTACTGCGCGGCCTCACCCAGGAAGCGGGCGAAGGCGCCCGGTTCCCAGAACTTGCCGGCGCTGGAGTCGGCGGCGTTGAAGGCGAGCTGCGGCGCCACCAGCGCAGCGTTGATGCCCGAGGCGGAAATCTGCGCCGGCACCTGCTGGCGCAGATAGACATCGTCGGCGAGCTTGGCACCGTGGCCGTGGAAGAAGACGATGAGGAGGCTCGGCCGCCGGATGTCGAAGCCCTTGGGCAAGTGCAGCAGCACCTGGCGGTCGCTGTAGGTCTCGTCCTCCCAGTAGATGCGGCCGGCGCCGGTGCGATGGCCGCGCCGACCGTTCTCGTCCACGTCCAGAAATGGCTTGTTGGTGCGCGGTACCAGCCCGTGATACGGGAACGGGGCCGTCTCGAACTCCACGAGCTTGGAGCGTGCGCGAGCGAGAGGGCCGCTGCGAGCCTGCACCGGGTAGGGAACGGGGATGCTCTCGACGGCGGTCTCAGTTCGCGCGGCCGGCGCCCCGGCAGCTCTGCCGGCGACCGCCAGTCCCCCCAAGAGGAGCAGCGCGGCGGCGATCCGCGCGGGGGAACCCCCGTATCTTCCCCTAGGCTCCTGCAAGTCTCACCATCTGAAAACGTCTTCCCGAAATCCCTGCCGCACCGGAACGACGCGTCGAGCCTCGAGCCGAACCCGATGCCAATGTCACGCGGGCAGCGCTCAACTAAGCCCCAATCGTGTCCGAAGCGTGGACATATCCTGGTGATCATGCTTAACGCCTTGCTGCCGCACCCGTTTCGAAAAATGGGCCTGTCATGACCGCTGGACGCTTGGGCAAGATTGCATCTGGCGGCGCCTCTGAGAAGGCTGCGCCGGTGACGGCGGCGACGGCCGTGGCGTTGGCCGTGGCGAACATGATCGGCATCGGCGTGTTCACCAGCCTGGGGTTTCAGGTGCGGGACCTGCCCTCCGGCTTCGCGCTCATCCTGCTGTGGGTGGTGGGCGGCATCATCGCGCTCTGCGGAGGGCTCTCCTATGCCGAGCTGGCGACCGCGTTTCCCCGCTCAGGTGGCGAGTACAACCTGCTGTCGCACATTTATCACCGCGCGGTGGGGTTCCTCGCGGGCTGGCTGTCGGCGACGGTTGGCTTCTCGGCGCCGACGGCGTTGGCGGCCATGGCCTTCAGCGGCTACCTCGTGGGCGCCTGGCCCGGCGGCGTGCCGCCGTGGGTGACGGTGGCGCTGGCCCTGGCGGTGGTCTGGATCGTCACGCTCGTGCACCTCATCGGCACCAAGGGCGCCAGCACGTTCCAGAACGTGTCCACCCTGTTCAAGGTTGCGCTTATCGTCGGGTTCATCGCCATGGCCGGCGCCTACGGCCATCGCCAGCCGCTGTCGTTCGCGCCCTCTGCGGGGGACATCTCGCTCATCGTGAGCCCGCCGTTCGCCGTCAGCCTGGCCTATGTGATGTACTCCTATGCCGGCTGGAACGCCGTGACCTACATTGCCGGCGAGGTGCGCGACCCGCGCCACACGGTCCCGTTCTCGGTCATCGCCGGCGTCGCCGTCGTTACGCTGCTCTACGTTGCCCTCAACGCCGTGTTTCTCTACACCACGCCGCTGTCCCAGCTCGCGGGGCAGATCCCTGTGGCTGCCATCGCCGGCCAGCACATCTTCGGCGCCACAGGCGCGCGCATCGTCGATGCGGTCATCTCAATCGGCCTGGTGCCGTCGATCAGTGCCATGATGTGGCTCGGACCGCGCGTGACCATGGCGATGGGGGAGGACTTCCCGCTGCTGTCAGCCTTCGCGCGCAAGACCCGGAGCGGGGTGCCGGCATTGGCCGTCATTTTGCAACTGGCTGTGGTGACTTTGCTACTGTTCACGCAGAGTTTCGAGTCGATCGTCGAGTTCATACAATTTAGTTTAACGATCTCGTCGTTCCTTACCGTACTGGGCGTCATCGTGCTTCGCTTCACGCAGCCGGCACTGCCCCGCCCCTACAAGGTCTGGGGCTATCCGATCACTCCGCTTCTGTTCCTGGCCGTGTCGCTGTTCATGATGATCAACCTCGTGCTGGAAAGACCCGCGCAATCACTGACCGGGGTCGGCATTATGCTGTCGGGCTTGATTGTCTACGCCGTCTCGGTCAGACATTCCCGCGGTAATATCCCAGGGAGTTCCTGAGTCATGCATGCAACCCGGAGAACGGCGCTCTGGCTGGCCACCCGGAGAACGGTGCTCTGGCTGGTTCTCGCCTTCGTATCGGTCGCACCGCCCGTGTGCGCCGCCGAGACGGACAGGGCCGAGCCGGTCAAGACCGCCGAGACGGCAAACGACGTCGCGCGGTTCATCGCCGGGTTGGAGCCGGCCGCGGATTCGCCGCTGGCACCCTTCACGCACGATGCCTCCTGGCAGCAGCACGCCAAGTCGCTGGACGCTGCCTGGGCGAGACTGGAGGAGGAGCGCCTGACGAAGATCCGGGCCTGGGCGGTGGCCAATCTGATCGCGCCGCAGCCGGTCGTGCTCTACATGTTCAGCGGGCCCGATTTCCTCTACCTCGACGCCTTCTTTTCCGACCGCACCACCTATGTGATGAGCGGGCTGGAGCCGATCGGCCAGATCCCCACCATCGAGTCGGCGCCGCGACGCTCGCTCGGGCCGGCGCTGGCGGGGCTGCGCGCGTCTGTGGGCACCGCGCTCAACTACAGCTTCTTCATCACCAGCCAGATGAAGAGCAGCCTCGCCGCCACCAGGCTCAACGGCGTGCTGCCCGTCCTCTACCTGTTCCTTGCGCGTTCGGGTAAGACCATCCAGGAAGTTACCCTGATCGGCGTCGACAAGGATGGCGCCGTGGTCGCGCCCGGCGCGAAAGACGCAACGCCCGGAGTAAAGATCACCTTCGCCGGCCACGACGGGCGCACCCAGACGCTCTACTATTTTCAGACCGACCTGTCCGATGGCGGCGTCAAGCACAGCGGGTTCCTCAAGTTCTGCGAGCGACTGGGCCGGGCGGATGTGTTCATCAAGAGCGCTTCGTACCTGCTGCACACCGATAACTTTGCCATGGTGCGCGGGTTTCTGATCGACCACGCCACAGCCATCGTGCAGGACGATTCGGGCATTCCGGTACGCCACTTCAAGGCCCAGGATTGGCAGCTGCGGCCTTTCGGCAAGTATCTCGGGCCGATCGCGGTGTTCTACGGGATGTACCAGAGAGGCCTGAGCGAGGTATTTCGGCGATCGAACCCACCGAAGCTGGAGTTCGGGGTGGGCTATCGCTGGCGGCCGCAGGAATCCAACCTCCTCCTCGCCGTCAGGACCCCGCTCGACGGCATGGCGCAGGAGACCCCCAAGTAGGATGGGAGACCACGCGCGCGGGAGGGAACCCGCGCGATCTGTCGCGTTCTCAGATGGGGCCAGAAGGCATGGGCCCAGAAGGCATGGGCCCAGAAGGCATGGGCCCAGAAGGGGGCCGGAAGGGGTGCGAAGCGGGGGGCTGGGTGAGGGACCAGCTGCTATTGCCGTCGCCGGCGGGTGTGGGTCCGAGCTTTGAGTCCCAGCTTTGAGCCCTCGCCTGGTCCAAGTCGCTGTCGGAGAGGCACATGCCACTGCTTACGCTGCGTCCGCGCCTGCCCGTGGTCCTCTACGTCGCCACCGTCATGGCCGCCGGGACGGCGCTGGCCCAGCCTGCCAAAGAGTACCAGCCCAAGGAAGGGCAGCCCGGCAAAGACGTGGTCTGGGTGCCCACGGCCCAGGGCCTCATCGACAAGATGCTCGACATGGCCAAGGCGGCCCCCGGTGACTACGTCATCGACCTCGGCTCCGGCGATGGCCGCACGGTGATCACCGCCGCCAAGCGCGGGATTAAGGCGCATGGCATCGAATACAACCCGGACATGGTGGAGCTGTCCAAGCGCAACGCCGAGAAGGCGGGCGTGCTCGACAAGGCCACCTTTGCCCATGCCGACATCTTTGAGAGCGATTTCTCTGACGCTACGGTCATCACCCTATTCCTGCTGCCGCAGCTTAACCTGCGACTGCGGCCCACGCTGCTGAAGATGAGGCCCGGCACCCGCGTTGTCTCGAACACCTTCGATATGGGCGACTGGCCGCCCGAGGAGACCGTGCAGGCTCCGGGCGAATGCCACGTCTTCTGCCGCGCCCATCTCTGGATTGTGCCCGCGAAGGTGGACGGCGAGTGGCGGCTGGGAGAGGGCGTGCTCACCCTCACGCAGAAGTATCAGGCCTTCACTGGCAAGCTCACCACCGGCAACGTCGTCGCGCCCATCACCGATGGCAAGCTCGTCGGCGACGCCATCACCTTCACCGCCGGCGGAACCCATTACGCGGGGCGCGCGACCGGCGTCGCCATGGAGGGGACAGCCAAGGCGGGCAACACAGAGGCGCTGTGGAGGGCCAACCCCTTGTAGGTGTCCGACGTCTGACGCCCTGACAACGTCCCTCGTCCCGGCCGGCGGGCGAGCCCAAGGCGAACAGCGCTCCGAGCCCTGATCTCGAAGGTTTCTTATCGCCCGCGATCCGGGATAGCCTCGCCTTCGGCTCGGCGTCGGGGATTATCAGCTGCTACTTGACGATCCTGCGCAACAGCACGGTGTTGTCGAACACCAGGCTGATCGTCCAGATCCAGCGTGCCCCCATGAACGCCTCAGGATACCGCCAATAGGCGGGAACCCCCACGATGCCGACGTCCTGGTCGAGGTACTCGAAGGCCCTTGGCCAGGCGGAGTCGTCGAATTCTGGCGCCATCCAGCCGTCGGGGATCGGGTAGTGAATGGCAAAGCAAAACTCCCTGCACGTGGGCATCCTGGCCAGGGGGTGAATGCGACCTCCAAGGTGCGACGTGTCGTGAATGTTGCCGTACTCGACGACGTCGTCGGGGTGCTGCAGGGGCGCGATATAAAACGACTGCGCCTTCCAGGTGCTGTCGGTCACGGTGCCATCGGAGAACCGCGCCACGAAGCCGCCGTCGCCGGAATGCCAGGGGTTAGCCTGGAATACCTCCATTCCGAGCCCTAGCTTGTCCTCCCAGTCCTGAGCCAGCACGGCGATGGTGTAGGGCCGCTTCACGCGGAAGCGAACCACATGCGAGTTGAACGGCGTGTACGGGGTCACGTCCACGCCGATCAGCTTGCCGTTGATGTAGAGCTCGAAATAGTTGTCGGCCACCAGGAACCCGGTGACGACCTCGCCGTCCTTGTCAATCTCGATGATCGGCACTTTATTGAGGTCGACCTCGGCCAGGCTTTTCGGCATGACTTTGGTGCATTCGTTGTAGAGGTCGGGAAGCTTGGGCGCGGTTGCATAGTTGGTGGCCGCCGGCACCGTGAGTTTGGTGCCGTCCTTGGCCGTAATCTCCCCCACCGCGTTCTTGCGCAGGTTCATGCCCGGCTCGGGGAAAGCGCACGGGATCAAGTCCTCCGTCATCGTTTTCCCCAGGCCCTGCGTGACGATGCGCGTTGGCGGGGGATTGGCCGCGGGCAGTGGCATCTTGGTCGGTGGCTTCGCCTGCTGCGCCTCAACGGAGGCCGCCGTGAGCAAAGCCGCCATGAGTAAAGCCGCCATGAGCAGAGCCGCCATCAGCAAGGATGCCGCGAGCAAGAGCGGGCTGGGATAAAGCGCGCCAACGCATGCTCGGACTTGCCCTCGGGCGGTCATGTGTTCTCCCCTGGCGATTGCACCGCCGCGCGGCCCTCGAGCGGTCGCACCCGGCAAGCTGACCGGCCAGCCTACAGAGCACCGATGCCATCGGCAAGGTCAGTCTCGATGCTGACGGGAAGATCGCGGAGCAAAGCCATTGCCCATGTTGTCATTGAGGACACGTCAAAGTTGGATGCCCCGCGGCGGCCGCGAGGGCCGCTTGCGTGGTGCCGGGATCATCAGCAAGGGTCGGCGCCGACTGCGCGGAGCCGAGCGCCTCCGGACGGACGAGGTGATCGGCTGCCCATCTGGGCTGGCTTGCCGCTGCTCGACGCGGTGCTCCTCCTAGCCCATGACCTCGCGGAGCGCCGTCGTTGATGAGGTGATGGATTGTAGGCATCTCGGCCGCCGGCCTCCGACGGGATGTGCCACACCGGCTTCCAGTTGACCCGCTCGCCTCCATCGCCACGGACGTGACGCCATGGCACCGCCACGCGCCAGGGCGATCAGGCCTGCCGTCGGCAGTGTGCCCGTCGCGCAACGCCGTTGGGTCGATAGCGGCTGCCCGGCAATCGGCCCTGGTCAACGCGGCCAAGATTTCGGAAGCTCGCCACAGCTGGGACAAGGGGATTGGGGGGGGCGATGCCGGCTCTGGCTCGCGTCAGCATCTGCGCGGCGGGACTTGTGGTACTGGCGGCAACGCCTGCTGGTGCGCAGAGTACACCCGACCTGCTCGGTAACCGTTGGCAGGTGGGCGGTCTAGTCTATGTCTCGCCGAGCTTCGAGGGTTCCAAGTCCTACGACGCCATCGCCTTTCCCTTCATCGCGCCCGGGGACGTCGGCAACGAGGGCTTCGTGCAGATCAAAGGCGCCGACGACGTGCGCCTGCGCCTGTTCCATGACGGTGGCTTCGAATTCGGCCCCCTCGCCGGCTATCGCTTCGGCCGCGACGGCGACGATGTTACCAACGTCGCTGTCGGCGACGTGGATGGCGGCTTGGTGCTCGGCGGCTTCGCCACCTACCGCACTGGGCCCCTGGCCTTCTCCGTTTCCTACCACCACCAGGTGACCGGAGACGACACCGGCGGGCTCGTACGTTTCAGTGTGGAGCACACCAGCAGGCTCTCGCCGGCAGTGAACCTCACCGCAAGCGTCGGCACGGACTACGCCAGCGAGGAGTACATGACGGCCTTCTTCGCCGTGCCGGGTGTATTCGCCCCCGACGCGGGCTTTAAGGACGTCTTCGTGGGCGCAACCGCCACCGTCGACCTCAGCGATCGCTGGTCGCTCCACCTCCTCGGCCGCTACTCCCGCCTCATCGGCGATGCCGCCGACAGCCCGATCGTGGAGACAGCGAACCAGCTCTATGGCGGCCTCGCCCTCTCCTATAAGTTCAATTGGAATCGCTAGAGGCGTCGGGCGGAGTGGGGCGAAGCCCGTAATCCGCCGACCTGCCAGTCAATGGCGGATTAGCCTCGATCCCATCAGTGTGGCCCCCTCAGCGTGGGCCTCTGATCGCCGTGGCCGCAAAGTCGGCGTACCCGACATCACCAGGGAAGAGCGCGCTCTCTTGCCGCTGCCCAGCAGAGGCGGCGTTCGCAGCCGGCCCTGCCGTGGACCACCGGCCCGATCTCGCTGCGGTCGAGGCCGATGTCCTTGAGGGTGCGGTCGTCGAGGGCATTGAGGATGGCGACCGTGGCGCACGCCGCCCGTTGCGTCCAGTAGCGCGACCAGGCGTGCTGCGTCCGGCTCAGTATTTTGTAGCCGATCCGGCTCTGCGTTGTGCGCCCGCTGAGGAGCGTCGATAGCTGCCGTGCCATGGCTTCTCTACTCCTGTTCCGCTCCCGACATTCCCACTACCGCTGCCGGTTGGCGGCTCCCTCGCCTCGTTGCCGCCGGCCCGGGCCTCCCTCTGCGCCTCCAAGTCCAGCCGAACTTGCGGAAGCCCGCGCAGGGGGTCTGCACGCGCTCGAGCCCGAGTGTCACGACGAGTGTCACAACGAGGGGATGACACCTTCGCCTTGGGGTCGACCTCCTGATCGCCCGTCCTGTCCCCATCAAGTCCTGACGGGGGATGCGCACTTTTTTACTATTCCTCACAAATGCGTGGGTTTGCCGTGATGAGATACGCCGCTATATCAGTGGCGACAAGCGACGATATCTCGCCTCAGGCGTGAGATAATCTAAATGCCCACCGCCCTGCGCCGCCCGCTGCCGCCGCTCAACGCCTTGCGTGCCTTCGAGGCCACGGCCCGCCACCTGAGCTTCTCCAAGGCCGCCGAAGAGCTGCACGTCACGCCCGCCGCCCTCAGCCACCAGATCCGGGGGCTTGAGGATCTGTTGGGTCTAAAGCTGTTCCACCGTCGCGCGCGCTCGATCGAGCTCACGGAGCCCGCACGCCTCATCTATCCCGGCGTGCACACCGGCTTCGAGGCCATCCGTGGCGCCATGGAGCGGTTGGGTCTCGGCCGCGACGATCGCATTCTGGTGGTCAGCTCCACTCCAGGCTTCACAGCCAAGTGGCTGGTGCCGCGGCTTTACCGCTTCCTTGGCGGCCACCCCGACATCGAGACGCGCATTAGCGCCAGCGTCGGCTATGCCAATCTCGCCAGTGATGGGGTGGACGTGGGCATCCGGCTGAGCCCCGGCGTGCATCCGGACCTTTATGTCGAGAAGCTCTCCGACGAATGGCTGCTGCCGCTGTGCAGCCCGCGCCTCCTCAACGGCGAGCGCCCGCTCCGGTCGCCGCAGGACCTTGCACAATTCCCCCTGATCCAGGTCGACCTGCCGGGCCTCGTGCCGACGTGGGGGGACTGGGCGCGGCTCGCCGGCATCGAAGGCGTCGACACCACGCACGGACTGCGCCTCAACGTTGCCGACCACGCACTCGATGCTGCCAGCGAGGGCATGGGCGTGGTGCTGGCCTACAAGATGGTGGCTGCGCGCGACATCGCGCGCAAGCGCCTGGTGTCGCCGTTCGGACCGGAAATGCTCCTGCCGGGCCGCGCCTACTACTTCGTGTGCGCCCGCGGGCGGGAGAAGCGGGCGCCGGTCAAGGCCTTCCGCGACTGGGTGTTCGCCGAGATGGAGGAGACCCATGCCAGCCTCAAGGACGCGCTGGCGGGATCAGACGCGCGCTCCGACCCTGCGGGCGTGACCCCGGTGGGCCAAGCCATGGGCATCGGCACCGGCGCATCCCGGCGTTCCGGCAGGCAGCGCAGGGCCGCCAGGCCGGCCGCAGAAGGGGAGCGCGCATGACTGACGACCTCTACGGCCGCTACCAGGCCCTGAAGTTCGCGCGTCCGCGCCCGCGCATCCTTGAGGTGATCCTGTCCAAGCCGGGCAAGCTCAACGCCCTCGACGCCGACGGGCACCGCGAGCTGGCCGAGGTGTGGCGCGACATCGACCGCGACCCGGACACCTCGGTGGTGCTCCTGCGCGGCGACGGCGGCGTGTTCTCGGCCGGCGGCGACTTGGGCATGGTTGAGGCGATGACGCGCGACTGGGCCGTTCGCACGCGCGTGTGGAAGGAGGCGAGCGACCTCGTCTACAACGTCATCAACTCTACCAAGCCGGTCGTGGCTGCGATCGAGGGCCCGTGCGTCGGCGCCGGCCTGGCGGCGGCCATGGTGGCCGACATCACGGTGGCCGGTCGAACGGCGCGCATCATCGACGGTCACACCCGCCTCGGCGTTGCCGCCGGCGATCATTCAGCCATCGTGTGGCCGCTGCTGTGCGGCATGGCCAAAGCCAAATACTACCTGCTCCTGTGCGAGGCCGTGACCGGCGAGGAGGCCGAGCGCATCGGCCTCGTCTCCATGCTCGCCGACGATGGCAAGGTCGTGGAGACGGCCCTCGCCGCGGCCGAGAAGCTGCGCGACCTGCCGCCAGCGGCCGTGCGCTGGACCAAGCACGCGCTCAACAACTGGCTCAGGATGGCTGGGCCTGCCTTCGACGCCTCTCTCGCCATGGAGTTGATGGGTTTCTCCGGGCCCGAGGTCCAGGAGGGCCTGGCTGCACTGAAGGAGAAGCGCCAGCCGAAGTGGGAACCCAAGGAGCCGTTCTGACAATATTGAGGCGTCGGATGTCATTGGGACGACGATCGCCGCGCGGGGCCCTCAGGGCGAGAAGATATTTGCGATCGCATTGGCGATGGATGGTGTGCCGGAAGGGGCCGACGCCACGTACCTCTCGCGCATCGCCGCGATCTCATCGTCGTAGTTCGGCGTGACGAACGGGACGTTCGTGCCGAACAGGATTTCGCCCATGCGCGTGTCAAGACCATAGAGATCGCCGAAAGTCCGCACGTTGCCTTGGGGGTCGACCAGCACCGTGAAGTACGTCATGTGGACGGGGATCCGAGTGGCGAGCTTGACCTCGTAGGTTCCCCCGTTCAACAGGCTTGCCACCTGCTGCTCTGACCAGCCCCTGTCTTGAGCGAGCAGAAGCGTTGCAAGTCGTAACGGATCAGCCACGCGCATGCAGCCGTGGCTCAGGCCGCGGTACGGTCTTGCGAAGAGATCGCGCTCCGTCGCCGGCGTATCATGCATGTAGACGTCGTGCTTGTTGGGGAACATGAACTTGATCAAGCCGAGCGGGTTCTTCGGCCCTGGGGGCTGGCGGAACTCGTAGGCACCGATGTTGGCGGTGCTCCAGTCCACTTTATCGGGATCGACCGGACGGCCTTGGTAGGTGACTTGCAGCTGGTATTCCTCCAACAGGGACCGGGTCGATTGTGTGCCGCCAAAGAGTGCGAGCAGGCCGCCTTGCGAGCGGTCACGCAGGCGAGGCAGCAGCTCCTTTCTCCTTATTCCGTCGGGGACCCCCCAGCTTGGATGAAAGACGATCATCTTCATATCTGCCGAGAACGCCGGCGTCGGCCAATCCGGCTGACCCGCGACGATCCGATCCGAGTGGATGATCTCGCCCTTCCTGACGACGCGCGTGGCAAACTCCGGCACATTGTTCCACACATAGAACCCGCCGAGGTCCGCCGGCAGCCAGCGCCAGCGCTCCATGTTGACGAGGACGCGGGCCAGCAGGACCGTCCTGTCTTGATTTTCCCCGAAGCTTGCAGTCGCGTGCGAGCCGCGCAGCTTCAAAAGCAGCCGCCGCAACGCCTCGAACTGTTCGTGTTTGGGATGAAGCGACCGCAAATAGTCGTCGGGGGCATGGCTGGCGGCAATCTCGTTGAGAACCTCCCCGGGTCGGTGAACGGGCAGGGGGTAATCGAGCACCTTGGAGATGTTTGATAGGTTGCCGAACCGTCCGCCGCGTGCGTAACGCGCGTACTTGAGCACGGCAAACGTGAGGGCCATTTCGGCTCGGGCCGCTGCGTCGGGCGAGACGGGTCCGGCAGGCAGTCGAGGCAAGGCGAAATCAGTGGCGCGCAGCCCCCAGTCGTCGGCTTTGCGGATCTCATTGATGACGGAATTGCCCCGCTCGGAGAACCCGCGCTCCGCGACCCACAGCAGCGGCCCATTGTGCGCCTCGTAGAATGCAGTCGCGGCCGCCAGATCCTCGGCATCGCCGGATGCAACGTTGGTGCGACCTGCCAGCTGAGACAGGGCGTTGCGCACCGCGGCCAGCGGCGGGGGAGGGGGTATGCGTACGAGACCGACCCGCACTGCCCACGGCATCAATACGCCGGTCAGATGCAGCAAGAGACCAAACGAGAGCGCGATGGCAGTGGCCGCGACGACACCGCGCCAGAGTCTCACGATTGCCCGTCCCAACATCGCCCCCGGGGATTGCGTTCAGCCAATGGCAAACGTGCGCATCTTCCAGCGCGAAACGGTACTAAGAGTCAAACATGTCTTAGTGGTGCGGATATGGCAGCTCTGGGCGCTCGACCGGAGGTTGAATGTGCCACGTCGCCTTGTTGGGGCCTTGTTGGGGCCTTGTTGGGGCTTGTTGGGGCCTTGTTGGGCCTTGCTGGACGCTTCAGCGCGGCTCACCGCGACGCGGGCAGGGATCGCCGCCGGGCCCGACGCATGCCAACGTCTCAAGCCGTTTCGCTGCCGAGAGTTGCGCGCGGGAGACGGTATCGGTGTTCGGCGCGCCCCTAGCCGCCGTTGGCTTCGGCCATGAAGGCCGCGGTCGGCTCCCCGCCCCACACCAATCCGCCAGGCAACTGACGAGGATCGCCCGGACGGGCGGCGCTGGGAGGCGACCCGTGATGCCTACCACGTCAGCGGCGGCCGGCATTTTGTGGTTGGTCGTCGCCCTATCCGGCGGCGCTGTTCGCCCGGCGCCGGGACGCTGTCGTTCGGCCGCCCGAGACGATCATGAGGGCTTTTTGCCAGCGCATCGGGTTGGCGTCCTCTTCCAGGTTTCCGGCGGCCTGGGTTGCCCCGCCGAGCGGCGGCGTGCAAGATCCGGCACGAGCATGGGCAGGATTAGGGGAGAGGTCATGCACGTCGACTTGAAGGGCAGGCGCGCGGTGGTGACCGGCGGCAGCAAGGGCATCGGCCGGTCCATTGCGCTTGGCTTGGCCGACGCGGGGGCGGCGGTTTCGATCTGCGCGCGCGGGCGCGGGGCGCTCGACGCAACGGCCGCCGAGATCCGGTCGCGCGGTGTGACTGCGCACGCGGCCGAGTGCGACCTTGCTGACAGGGCCGCCATCCCGCGCTACATCGGCGCGGCAGCCGATGCGCTGGGCGGCATGGACATCCTCGTCAACAACGCCTCGGGCTTCGGCGCCACCGACGACGAGGAGGGCTGGGCCCGAAGCCTCGACATCGACGTGATGGCCACGGTGCGCGCCTCGCACGCCGCCATCGCCTTCATCGAGCGGGCGGGCGGCGGCGCCATTCTCAACATTTCGTCGATCTCGGCATATCACGCGAGCACCCGCACCCCGCCCTATGCGGCGGTGAAGGCGGCATTGATCAACTACACGCTGTCGCAGGCGCTGTTGCTGGCGCCCAAGCACATCCGCGTGAACGCCATCGCGCCGGGGTCCATCGAGTTTCCCGGCGGCCTCTGGGAGAAGCGCAAGACGGCGGATCCCAAGCTCTACAACGCCGTCCTGCGGTCGATCCCCTGGGGCCGACTCGGCCGCCCCGAGGAAGTGGCCAGCGTCGCCGTGTTCCTGGTCAGCGACGCGGCGGCCTGGGTTACCGGCCAGACGCTGATCGTCGACGGCGGCCAGACCCTGGGTTGAGCCCGGCCCCTTGTGAAGATCACGGTCGACCGGACGTCCGGCCGTCAGTCGCTGCAGGGAACGGCGCGAGCGCGGCAGAACCAGCGCCCCCCGCCTTCGCGCCGGGTGCAGCGCGTTGACTTGTTGATTGCCCGCGACCACAGTGCGAAGTTGCTGCCGATGTTCTCGCTCACCTGACCGCGCCAGTCGGAGCGCGCGGCAATCCCGGTGGTGGTGGCGAAAATGCCTTCCGATTCGCCGACATAAAAACGCGACGCGCACCTGGCGTCGGCGATGGAGGCCGTGGCCAGCGTCGCGACGACGAGCGCGGCAGCGCCGTGCAATCCCTTGCGTGCAATCATGTTTCTGTCCCTTCAGGCGGGCCCCGGGGTCAGACTTGTCGGCCCTTCCGGGCACCACCAATACGATTGCCAATGAGGCCCTCAGAGGGCGTCTGACCCGGCCAGAGCTAGCCACGAGCCGTGATGGCTTGCAAGCCGTCTGTCACTGGCCTGAGGGATCTATCCCACGCCGACCAAAGCCTGCAGCGCGCTGCACGGCGCAACGCCGGCTTGCGGTGCAACCTGAGCCTCGGGATAGCGCAGCGAGGTGCGTACCGTGACCTGCCAGATCTTGTCGGTGGCAGAGCTCCGCTGCGCGGCGGGCAGCGCCTCCAGACGCTGCCATTCGCGCGCGAAGTCGTACAGACGCGCCCGGCGCGGCCGGTATCCCGAGTGCGCGACGCCCAGCCGTTCCACATAGTCGGGGTCGGCGAGCTTATCGATCAGACTAGGGCTGACCACCATGAGAACCAGCCTGGCGACCTCGTCGCGCAGCCCGCTGCCATCGTGGTCCTGCTCCGCGTAGGCGGCAAAGCCGAACAGCGTCTCGTCATCGCGCGTGGGGCGGCCGTGCACGAAATCCATGTTGGCCGCCGGGTCGAGCCCGGTGATCATGTCCTTGCCCTCGTCCATCATCATGCGATGCGCAACCCAACTCGGAAGGCGCAGGAGGCCCGGATGCTTCGCCGCTTCCTTGCGCACATGCCGAACGAGGTTGGGGTTTGTGAACCACCTCTCCATGGCCGAGGCGCTGCCCTGGCTGATGATGTGCAGCACGTCTCTGCCAGCCTCGGCCCTGATGCCGTACATCTCGATCACGATCGAGCTGGAGACGAGATCCTCCCGCCTGAAGCGGACCCAGCCTCGATGCTCCGACCAGCGGCCGATGATGAAGCTGGCAGCGGCGATGGCCCCGGCGATCACCGCCGACAGGACGCGCGCAAGCTCGCCCGTCAGATCCAGGCCGAAGAGCTGCACCGTGGCCTCCCCCAAACCATGTCAAGAACAGCATGGTGCGGGACATGAGCCTGCACCGACCTTCCCAAGGCGCGGCGAATCTGCGCCAATCCGGGCTTCAGGACAAGGCGCGCAGCGCCTGGACGGCCCTGGCAGCTGGTCGTCCACGATCGGAGCAAGTTCCAGGCCGCAAAGTTCGTAGCCTCCTTCTATGGGCTTGCCGGCGCGAGCTGTCGCAAGCCGGCCTCCGAGCCCGACGCCAGCCCGGCCATGGACGAGGCGCGGCTGCGCCACGTCCAACGCACCGGCACGAGGCCGCCCACCGCCGGCAGCACCGGGTGCTGATCAAGCGCGGGATCGTGTCGCTAGGCGCGAGGGGACCGGCGGGGACGCCGC
The DNA here is from genome assembly GCA_017353825.1 of Hyphomicrobiaceae bacterium. GTDB lineage: Bacteria > Pseudomonadota > Alphaproteobacteria > Rhizobiales > Hyphomicrobiaceae > AWTP1-13. Next base: position 20,462 of record JAFMSC010000001.1, read on the forward strand.
GGCGGAGTTCCTTGAAGCGCTGCCGATGTCGGAGGATACGGATGGGCGTCGCGCACGCCCCATCGCGCCGCCTATCCCGAGAGCGTCGCGGGCGGGTGGCAACAGAACAAGGAGGAGGTGGCGTTCGCCGACGAGGAGCGAGGCTCTGGCGGCGGGCGAATTGCGGATTGGTTTGGGGCGGCGCCAAGGGTGCCATACGCGCGCATGCGGGCGAAAGCCGCGCCGGAGGATCGGCGACGGTCAAGCCGCCGGCCAGGGTTTCAAGCCGCAGCGCAGAAAGCCACGCCCGACCGCCCGAATGTAAACAGAAAATTCTGCAGCGCCTCGGTTAGGTCACGCTGCAAGGCTTGCCTATCCCGCTCATCCGCGCTCGTCCTTCTCGGGACGAGCCAAGCTTGACCCGTCTGTCCCCAGTCGCTGGGAGCACCTCGCCGCCCCTTGCGTTCGTTTGCGTCGATCTGTCACAAGCCTGGCGCATCTGGGGACGAGGCGCGATGCCACGGTGAACCGAGGCACGTATAGAGCCGTGCCAGCTTGCAACTGTGGCGAGGCTGCCGTCGGTGCGCTGCCATGCAAGCCGAGGCCAAGGTCGAAGCTGGAAGGGTGGGAGCGCGCAGTCGCTTGCGTGAGATAAACCAGGTGCCGGTTGCTCATACTCCGGGAGGTCCACGTCATGAGCCTGCTTCACGCATGCCGACAGATGGCGCGCCGGAGGTTTGGTATCGAACGCCTCCGCCCCGAGCAGGAATCGGCGATGAGCGCCGTCATCGAGGGTCGGGACGTGCTTGTGGCGCTCCCCACCGGCTTCGGGAAGTCGCTGATCTATCAGGTTCCAGCTATGATCCTCGAGCGGCCGACGGTCGTCATCTCGCCGCTCATTGCGCTCATGGCGGACCAGGAGCGCGCCCTCAAGAGCCGCGGAGTGCCCGTGGTTGCGCTCCACAGTGCACTGCGCCAGGCCGAGCGTCGCGCCGCGCTCGATAAGCTTCAAGATGGCGGGCGCCTGGTCGTGTTGACCACGCCCGAGACGCTTGAATCGAGCGCCGCGGCGTCCCTGATCGAGAGCGCCCGGCCCGCGCTCCTGTGCGTGGACGAGGCTCATTGCATCACGGAGTGGGGGCACGACTTCCGGCCGTCCTACCTACGGCTCAGCAGCGCGCGCGAGCGGCTGGGCAATCCGCCGGCACTGGCGCTCACGGCGACTGCCACGCCGCGTGTGCGCGAGGATATCGCCGAGCGGCTCAACCTGCGTGACCCGGTCGTGATCGTCGGTCCGGCGTACCGCGAAAACCTTCGCTTGTCGGTCAACATCGTGACCGACGCGGAGAAATCTCGCGCCGCCGGCCGCCTCATCCGGGCGTTGCGTCGACCCGGGATCGTTTACTGCGCCACGACGACGGCAGTGGACCAGCTCGCTGGGGTCCTCAAGCGGGTGCGCATCCCTGCCGTCAAGTATCATGGCAGGATGCTGGCGGGCGATCGCGCCACCGCCCAGCAGCAGTACATGCGGCCCTCCCGACGCCTGATCATGGTGGCGACGAGTGCGTTCGGCATGGGCATCGACAAGCCGAACATCCGCTACATCCTCCATTACCAGTCCCCAGGGTCGCTGGAGCAGTACGTCCAGGAGGTCGGGCGCGCAGGACGCGACGGCAGGCCAGCACACTGCATCCTCCTGTTCGACGCAGCCGATCTGGAGATCCAGGAGCGGCTGCAGGCGTTGAGCCGGCCGGCCGTCCGTCACTTGGAACGGCTCGGGGACGCGCTCACCGCCTGGGCGGCCGAGCAGCGGACCCCTACGGCGGCAGCGCTAGCGTACTCGGCGGGCGTGCCGCTGCGGATCGGCGAGGCGCTGCTGTCGGATCTCGAAGAGGCTGGGCTCGTTGAGCGCGATCAGGAGGGCCATGTCAGCGTGGAGGTCGCGCTCGACACGTTCCGAGACGGCGCCCGCGATCTCGTGGCCAAGCTGAAGACGTTTCGTTTTGAGGGGGAGCGTCGGCTCAGGACCATCGCCGAATACGCGCGGTCGGGGGAATGCCGAAGCGTGTTCCTCCGCCGCTATTTCGGGGAGCAGGACCCCCCGCGCTGCGGGACGTGCGATCGCTGCCGGGCCGGCCTTGGCCTGCCTGCGCGTGCCGGTCCGCCGCGGGAGAGGAGTTCTGCAAGAGGCAGACGCACCCACAACCGGCCAGCGAGAAGGACCGCGGGGCCGCGTCGGTGAGGGAGGGGCTGTTGCACGAGGACGGCGGAAGCGATCCCCGGTCTCGGCCCGCTCTCGGTTGGCCCCGCTCTCGGTCGGCCCCGCTCTCGGTTGGCCCACTCTCGGTTGGCCCACTCTCGGTTGGGCTGCGGCGGTAGCGCCGTGTGGCTATGGCGCACGCACCAACCTTGCGCGCTCGATAGCAATGCGGAGATTTCGTTGTCTTGCGCTCGTCCTCACTGTGGCGGCAGCGGCAGCCGCTTGGGCCAGCGCGTGAAGCAATGCGCGATCCGGCCGCAGTGGACGATGACTTCGCTCAACTGCTGTTCGCTGCCGGGGGCGTGCTCGATGCGCCAGTTGGGGACGGCGGGCCGGTCGGTGGCGGCGCGGAAGCACGTCCACTCCCATCTGCCGAGACAGATGAGATAGGGCACGCCCCAGCGCCCGAACGCGATGGTGATGCTCATTGGCGCGTCTCCTTGCGGTGTGCGCCGACTATGCAAAAAGCAGCGTTACCGGGTGGTTCATGGGCGTGGTTACTGTTCGGCTGCGCCCTACGCGCGCCGGTCTAGGCGCGACAGCGACGTCTCCGGCGGCTCGCCGCCCTTCCGCGCGCGGCGGAAGGCGGGCTGCGCAAGAAATTCGCCAGGGACCTGCATCAGCCCGACCGCGTGCAGGCAATCCTGTAGGTTCGCATAGCCCACCAGGGAGACAGCCTGCATCTCTCCGGTGTCGGCGAGGGCGATCCAGCGCCACTCGCCATTGTGGTCGAGATCGTATTCGTATCTGGTGGACATGGCGGCAATCCTTATCCCAGCGATCGGACCGCCATAGCCGATTCGCGCGACCCCGACGCCAACAGGCAACCGCTTTCCCTCCTCCATCTCGAGTTTTCTCGCGAGATCGTGAAGTCGTGAAGTCGTGAAGCCGATCCTGCGAAGTCGCGCTACGCTTTGCCGCGACTTAGCGCTAGACTCTTCTCTCGGTGACGTCGGGGAGCAGCCTCTGCAAAGGAGGTGTCCCATGACTAGCAAGCTCATCATGCTTGCCGGCACCGCTCTGGCTCTGCTCATGATGTCGGCCGCTTCAATCCCGGCTGAGGCTCGCGGCGGCGGGCATGGTTTCGGTGGGGGTGGCGGGCATGGTTTCGGTGGGGGCGGACCCCAGTTCGGTGGCGGCGGACCCCACTTCGGCAGAAGCGGGCCCCGCATCGGCGACCGGGCCCAGTTCTCTGGCGGCCCCCGTTTCCAAGCCCACGCCTTCAGGGCGCACCCTCAGTTCTTCCGCAACCGTCACCATCGGCGCGTCTTCATCGGTGCGCCGTTCGCCTTCGGCTACAACGACTATGGCGGCGACTGCTTCTGGCTGAGGCGGGAAGCCCTCTATACCGGCAGCCCGTACTGGTGGAGCCGCTACTACGCGTGCATCGGCGCGTACTAGCGGAAGTTGGGCGAGGGCGCACTAAGGGCCGGGAGCCTTGAGCTGCCCGGCCCTTTCGATCGGCGGCTCGAGGCTCCAGGAGCCGGTCGGGTGCGGCACCATGCAGGGCGGGCAGCAGCCAGGCCAAGCGCCGGCGAGCTCATGCGACAGCGCCCACCACCGGCACGGGTTGCAAGCAGGAACGTAACGCTGCCAGCGGCGCAATGCTCGGCGCGGGCGTTGCGCATGGCGCTTTCGTGCTGCATGCGCTCCATGAGTTCGAAGGGATTGCGGTCGCCCCGTGCGTGCCGGGCGGATATGCGCACGGCCCGCGCCCGGTCGAGCCGTCCGGCCGGCTGCATCTGGCGGTTCTCATTGAAGAACGCGAGCCACCATTTCGCGCGGCAGCCTCATGAAGCCGGCGAAAAAGCCGGCGAAATCGAAGCGCAAGGCCTTGCCCAACTTTCTCAGGACGGGTCAGCCAGTGCGGGGGCATGGAGGGCAAGATGGGTGACGTGAGATGGTGGGGTTCTGTCAAGACCTGTCGATCAGATGCGGCATTCCAATGGCCGGCTCTCGGAACGAAGCAGCTTGCTGGCCTTGCCGTCGGGCCTCGAAAGATCCCGTCGTGGCGTAGAGCGCATGCGCGCTCCTCGGACGCCCGCGCGAAACCCGCCCGATCCGGCGATTTTTCACGATCTCACCAGGGCCCAGACCACAGGGCCCAGACCACAGGGCCCAGACCACAGGGCCCAGACCACAGGGCCCAGACCACAGGGCCCAGACCACAGGGCCCAGACCACCCAGTGTCGGCCTCACTCACATCCCCTTGGGGCCGCGGGAGATGGCAGCAATGCCGGTGCGCGAGACCTCGACCAGGCCAAGCTCGGTCATGATCGAGATGAACTGCTCGATCTTGCTGGTGCGGCCCGTCAACTCGAACACGAAGTGCTCGGTGGAGGCGTCGATCACGTTGGCACGGAAGATCTCGGCGAGCCTGAGCGCCTCGATGCGCTTCTCGCCCCTGCCGGACACCTTCACCAGCACGAGCTCGCGCTCCAACGGCCGGCCGGTCACCGTGAGGTCGACCACGCGATGCACGTTGACGAGCCGCTCCAGCTGGCTCTTGATCTGACCCAACACCTGCGGCGTGCCGGTGGTGACAATGGTGAAGCGCGAAAGATGCTTCTCGTGCTCGGTCTCCGACACCGTGAGGCTCTCAATATTGTAGCCGCGCCCAGTGAACAGGCCCGCGATGCGGGCCAGCACGCCCGGTTCGTTGTCGACGACCACGGAGAAGGTGTGCGTGACAGGCACCTCCTTGCGGTCCTCAAGGAAATAGGCGGAGCCGGGCTGTTTGGTGGACATAGCGGTCTCATTCAGACGGTTCGCGGTCTCATTCAGACGGTTCGTCATGGCGCTTGGGGTGGATCCCAACCCGGTAGGCCCATCACTTCGTGGAAGTCCCGGCGAAGCCGATCAATCCGAAGAACGCAAGGGCCTGAAAGCCGCGCGGGTCGTGCAAGAACAGGCCTCACTCATCTTCTCCGCGAGCGCGGGGTCCATCTTGGACGACGCCTCCGCCAGCCCGTTCGCGCCGTTCAAGGACCGTGGCTACACCAGCACCTTGCCTTCCGTGCCGATGGCTTCGTCGATCTCCTGCTCGGAGACTTCGGAGCCCAAGAGCATCTCGTTGTGGGCCTTGCCGGAGGGGATCATGGGGAAGCAGTTGGCGAGCGCGGCGACGCGGCAGTCGAAGATCACCGGCCGGTCGGCCGGCGCATTGAGCATGGCGAGGATCTTGTCGTCCAGCTCGGCGGGCTTGTCGGCGCGGATGCCGATGCCGCCGTAGGCCTCGGCGAGCTTGACGAAATCGGGCAGGGCCGCGGTGTAGCTCTCCGAGATGCGGTTGCCATGGAGCAGCTGTTGCCACTGGCGCACCATGCCCATGTACTGGTTGTTGAGGATGAATACCTTCACCGGCAGGCGGTACTGCACCGCCGTGGACATCTCCTGGACGTTCATCAGGATCGAGGCATCCCCGGCGATGTCTATGACCAGCGACTTGGGGTGCGCCATCTGCACGCCGATGGCCGACGGGAAGCCATAGCCCATGGTACCGAGCCCGCCCGAGGTCATCCAGCGGTTGGGCTCTTCGAAGCCGAAGAACTGGGCGGCCCACATCTGGTGTTGCCCCACCTCCGTCGTGATGTAGGTGTCACGGTCCCTTGTCAGCGCGTGTAGGCGCTGCAGCGCGTGCTGCGGCATGATGACGTCCGCGCTGTCCTTGTAGGCTAGGCAGTTCTTGGCACGCCAACGGTCAATCTGGGCCCACCAGGCCTTCAGTGCCGTCTTGTCCACGGTGGCGCCCTTCAAGCGCCAGGTCCGGATCAGGTCCTCCAGCACATAGGCAACATCGCCGATAATGGGCACGTCCACCTCAACGTTCTTGTTGATGGAGGAGGGGTCAATGTCGATGTGGATCTTCTTGGACCTGGGCGCGAAGGCGTCGAGGCGGCCGGTGATACGATCGTCGAAGCGGGCGCCGACGCAGACCATCACGTCGCAGTCGTGCATGACGAGATTGGCCTGGTAGGTGCCGTGCATGCCAAGCATGCCAAGCCACTCCTTGCCCGAGGCCGGGAAGGCGCCGAGGCCCATCAGCGTCGAGGTGACGGGGAAATGGGTGAGCCGCACCAGTTCTCGCAGCAGCTGGCTTGCCTTGGGGCCCGAATTGATGACGCCACCGCCAGTGTAGAGCACGGGCTTGCGGGCGCGCGCCATCAGCTCCACCGCCTCGGCGATGGCGGCAGGGTCACCCTTAAGGCGCGGCTGGTAGGTCTTGTGCTTCACGTCCTTTGGGCCGGTGTAGGTGCCGGTGGCGAACTGGACGTCCTTGGGGATATCCACGACCACCGGGCCGGGCCGACCGCTGCGGGCCACGTAGAACGCCTCGTGCAGCACGCGCGCGAGGTCCTCGACTTTCTTGACGAGCCAGTTGTGTTTGGTGCAGGGCCGGGTGATCCCGACCGTGTCGCACTCCTGGAACGCGTCGTTACCGATCAGGTGCGTTGGCACCTGGCCGGTGATGCAGACAACGGGCACCGAATCCATGAGCGCATCGGTGAGCCCGGTGACGGCGTTGGTGGCGCCGGGCCCCGAGGTGACCAGCACCACGCCGACCTTGCCGGTGGAGCGGGCGTAGCCCTCAGCCGCGTGCACCGCCCCACCCTCCTGCCGCACGAGCACGTGCTGGACCTTCTCCTGCTGGAACAACTCGTCGTAGATGGGCAGGACGGCGCCGCCGGGATAGCCGAAGAGATGCTCGGTCCCTTGGTCGGCCAAGGCGCGGATCACCATTTCCGCGCCCGTCATTCTCATGGTCATGGGCGGAGACTCCACTCACCCCTCGCGCACTCCCGCTGCGCGCCGGCGCCACCTGATTATCGGGCGGGGTGGTCTGGGTCAACCCTCTCCAGAATGAATGGAAATTCTGTCGCGATGAATCTTTCCATATCTTGCTGATAGATATGGTTCCACGCAATCATATTTCGCCTAAGCCAGGTGAGCTGCCGTTTCGCGTACTGGCGCGTGTCGCTCTGGCCTTTGGCGATGGCCTCCTCAAGGGATATCGTTCCGCGCACATGCGCCGCCAGCCAGGGCACCCCGTGCGCCCGCATGATGGGCAGCTCGGCCGAGAGGCCGAGGTCCATAAGCGCGCGAACCTCCTCCAGCGCCCCGGCCGCCAGCATGGCGTCGAAGCGGGCGTCGATGCGGGCGCGGTGCCTAACCCGCTCCGGCAGCAGCAGGAGCCGCACCGTTTCTGCCTCCGCCAGCACCGGCCGGCCGGGTTCGCGCTGCCAGTCGGCCAGCGACCGGCCGGTGCTCTCCAGGATTTCCAAGGCCCGCACGATGCGCTGCGGGTCGGTGGGCATGAGGCGCGCCGCCATCTCGGGGTCCCGCGCCTTCAGCAGGGCGTGCAACTCATGGGAGGGCCGCCGGGCCGCCTCGGAGCGCCAGAAGGCACGCACATCGGGGTCCGCCGCCGGGATCGGCGACAAGCCCGCCAACAGGGCCCTGAAATAGAGCCCCGTGCCGCCCACGAGGATCGGCACGCGGCGCGACGCCCTGGCGTCGGCGATGGCCTTGGCACCGTCAACGGCATAGCGCCCGGCCGAGTAGCCCTCAGCACCGCCGACAAAGCCGTAGAGCGCGTGCGGCGCACGTGCCTCGTCCTGTGGCGTCGGCCGCGCGGTGAGGATGCGCAACTCGCGGTAGACCTGCATGCTGTCGGCGTTGATGACGGTGCCGGCGAGCCGCTCCGCCAGGGCAAGTGCCAGCCCCGACTTGCCGCTGGCAGTCGGCCCGGCGATGAGGATGGGGCGGGGGGTGCGCATGGCGTGGAGTTAGCGCATTTCCTGGGAGAGATCACCGCTTAGGAGCTCGCCACCAGCACGGAGGGCAGCCCTATCGGCGAGGGCGCGAAATTTAGCCCCCGGTGCGTGTGCTGACCAGCCGTGCGCGATGGGAGGAAGGCCCGTGGCCGACCTAGTGGCCGACATGGACGTTGCGATCCCGGCGATTTGTCGGAATGCTTGCGCTCGGTTGGCCGCAGGTCTGCTTGCCGACGTCGCCGGAACCAAGCAAGGCTCGTCCGGTCACATTGCTTGGCCTCATCCTACTGGCAGTAGCCCCGGCATACCTCGCGCTCAAGCTTGCGCCGGGATCATGATTGGCTTCTACGAGGCCCGTGTTGATGCTCTCGCCAGCAACCTAAGGTCTCCAAGCAACCACGGGCTGGCAAGGCGGCGCTCGAGCATCGGCAAGCGCCAGAAGGCGTGGGTGGGTGTCCCCCATTGACAGTCCAAGTCGCCGCACGGGATGGCGCCCCGTCCGGGCCCACAGACCGTGATCGACGACGCGTGATCGACGACGCGTGACCGACCGGCTCGGTGACCATTATTGCGCTCGACCGAACGCGCATCTGGCATCCATCGAGGTGACGCTCGCCGGGGCTTGGTGGCATCGCCCTTAATCGGGCGGCTTCCCTGCGAACGGCGTATTGCGCCTAATTGATGGGCTCGATGCCCTGTTGTTGGGCGCCTCCACCTACGATCTCACCCTGATGCTCCGGATTTTCAGCTGGCACAGGCCTTGCTGCCACCGCGTCCAGAGTTGGTGGCTAGGGTTCCGGCCCTGCGGGGCGTCTGGTCCGAGAGCTGCCGCCCGGCGGTGCCGCATCGCCGCCCGGGTGCACGGCGGGACAAAAGCCCGGGAGACCTCGGTGGCCAGGACTGGCTGCGCTCGGTCTCGCCAGTCCTCGGTCGGAGCAGCGAACGAACGAGGGATATGACCCATGAAGCGCGTTGCCTCTCTCCTTCTTTCCATGACGCTCGCTGTCGGCGCCGGCTCGCCGGTCTGGGCGGTGTCGAAGAAGGACTTCAACATCGCGTGGACGATCTATGTGGGCTGGATGCCTTGGCCATATGCGGTCGAGACCGGCATCGTCAAGACGTGGGCCGACAAGTACGGCATCACCATCAACGTCACGCAGATCAACGACTACGTGGAGTCCATCAACCAGTACACAGCCGGCAAGTTCGACGGTGTGACGTTGACCAACATGGACGCTCTCACGATCCCGGCCGCAGGCGGGGTCGACACCTCGCTCATGATCGTCGGCGACTTCTCCAACGGCAACGACGGCATCGTGCTCAAGCAGGGCAAGAGCATCGCCGATATCAAGGGCCAGAAGATCAACATGGTGGAGCTGTCGGTCTCCCATTACCTGCTGGCTCGGGCGCTCGCCGGCGCCAAACTCAAGGAGGCCGACATCAAGGTGGTCAACACCTCCGATGCCGACATCGTCGCCGCCTTCAAGGCCCCAGACTCGACGGCTGTGGTGACCTGGAACCCGCAACTCATGGAGGTGAAGGCCGAGCCCGGCGTAACGCTGGTGTTCGATTCAAGCAAGATCCCCGGCGAGATCATCGACACCATGGGCCTCAACACCCAGACGCTAAAGGACAACCCCAGCCTCGGCAAAGCGCTCGTCGGCATCTGGTACGAGACCATCGCGCTGATGGCGGACGCTGGCGAGAAGGGCAAGGCGGCGCGGGAAGCCATGGCCAAGCTATCAGGGACCGATCTCGCCGGCTTCGAGGCGCAGCTCAAGACCACGCGCATGTTCTACACGGCCAAGGATGCCGTGGCCTTCAGCACCAGCGACGACCTCGCCAAGACCATGGACCTCGTACGCACCTTCTGCTTCGAGCACAACCTCTTGGGCGACGGCGTAAAGAGCAAGGATGCCATCGGCATCGCCTTCCCCTCGGGGCAGGTGCTCGGCAACAAGGCCAACGTGAAGCTGCGCTTCGACGCCTCCTACATGAAGCTGGCGCTGGAGGGGAAGCTCTGACCTCCCTCTCCCCGCGTCACCAATTTTGTCACAGGCTCCTTCAGCGCAAGGTGAGGGCCTGATGAGGGCCAGGTTGAAGGGGCAGCAGTAAACTCCGAGCGTCGTCTGTGGCTGCCCCTCACCCCCTTGCCCGTTCGCCCGCGGGCGGTTGTTGGGTCGCATACCTGCCTGGACGGTTGAGGGCGAACGGGGAGAGGGTCACGGGAGGGCCGCATGCGCCGCGCCATGAACATCGCGCCGGAGCGGACCGGGCGGCTGGCGCTGGCGCTGCTGCCGTTCGCGCTGATCGCCCTCGTCTACGTGGCGGGCTCCGCGCAGCGGCGGGCGGTGAACCCCAACGACAAGCTGCTGCCGCCGGTTTCGGAGATGGCGGACGCGGTGCACCGGGCGGCGCTTGAGCCGGACCGGCGCTCGGGCGAGATCGTGCTGTGGACGGACACCTCGGCCAGCTTGGGGCGCCTGGGCGCTGGCTTGGGATTGGCCACGCTGATCGGGCTCACCCTGGGCCTGGCCATCGGCGTGCTGCCACTGGTGGCGGCGGCGCTGGCGCCGCTCGTCGCCGTCATCTGTATGGTGCCGCCGATGGCCATTCTGCCGGTGCTTTTCATCGTGTTCGGCCTGGGCGAGCTCTCGAAGGTGGTGCTGATCGTGATCGGCGTGGCGCCGTTCCTGGTGCGCGATCTCGCCTTTGCCGCGGCGCGGCTGCCCACGGAGCATCTCGTCAAGGCCCAGACGCTCGGCGCCTCCACCTGGCAGGTGGCCACGCGGGTGGTGGCCCCGCAGATCATGCCACGCCTAATCGAGGCGGTGCGACTGTCGCTCGGGCCCGCATTCCTGTTCCTGATCTCGGCCGAGGCCATCGCCGCCGAGAGCGGGCTCGGCTACCGCATCTTCCTGGTCCGGCGCTATCTCGCCATGGATACGATCCTGCCCTACGTGGCCTGGATCACGCTCATCGCCTATGCCATGGACCTGGGGCTGGCGCGCCTGTCGCGGGCAGCCTTCCCCTGGGCTCAAGCAGACGAGGGGCGCTGATGGGCGCGATCTCGGTGCGCAACGTGTGGGTGGAATACGGCGACCAGATCGTGCTGGAGCGCATCAACTTGGAGATCGCTTCCGGCGCGTTCGTGTCGATCGTCGGCCCTTCGGGATGCGGCAAGAGCACGCTCCTGCGCCTCCTCTTGGGGCAGGAAAAGCCCACGCGCGGCACCATCCTGATCGACGGCAGGCCGCTGCCGGACGAGCCTGGGCCCGATCGCGGTATCGTGTACCAGCGCTATTCGGTGTTTCCGCACCTCACCGTTCTCGGCAACGTACTCATCGCCTACGAGTTCGCCGGCAGTCGATTGTTGGGCCGGCTCATGGGCCGCGCGCGCCGCGCAGCCATCGACGAGGCCCTTGCGCTCATCAAGGCTGTCGGATTGGCGCTCCATGCCAAGAAATATCCAAGCACCCTGTCGGGCGGCATGCAGCAACGGCTGGCAATTGCCCAGGCGCTCGCGCGCAAGCCGCGGGTCCTGCTGCTCGACGAGCCGTTCGGCGCGCTCGATCCGGGCATTCGCGCGCATATGCACGAGCTTATTCGCCCGCTGTGGCGCGAGCATGGTATGACCGTCCTCATGGTCACCCACGACATCAAGGAGGGCTTCGCGCTCGGCACAAGGCTCATCGTGCTCGACAAATGGCGCGACGACCCGCAGGCCGCCGAGCGGTTCGGTGCCGTCATTACATACGATCTCGACCTCACCCGCGACAACGCCGGGCCGGTGCGCTTCTGCAATGAGCCGACCGTCGCAAGCTAAGGGTCGCCGACAGCGGGGACAGATCATTTCGCGCATGGAACCTGTCGAGACTCATAATAGCCGGCTGTTCATTCGTCAGGTTCGCTCCCGTGACGTGGAGGACGCGCTCGTCTACCGGGACGGCGCAGAGTTCAGCCGCTATCTTCAGCACATCCCTCGCCCTTTCACGCGGCGGCACGCCGAGGCGTCGGGGGCGCGAAACAGGGTGGAGCCCTGGGATCGGTCCGCGACCTTTAGGGAGGCGTTGACGGGAACCGTGATAGGCACAGTCAACCTCGATGTTGACCAAACCCACGGTATGGCCATGCTGGGCTCCGCCATCGGCCACGCGCAGGGGGGAAAGCGAAGCGGCTGGGAAGCTGCCCCGGCGGCGGTTGGGTGGGGTCTCGGCGCGTTCGATCTCGCCAACCTCTGGGGCACGACGGATGTGCGCAATGGGCGTGGGCGGCAGGCCGCTAGGCGATCGCAGCGGCTGATCGAGAAGCTCGCAAGTAGGCGCGCGGCGACGTTCCTGCCACGGCTGGCTCGCGATGGGCGACCGGATAAGCTCGATCATGGCTCTCCGCGCCCAAGTGCCTCTCAATACCTCAATGCTTGGGTAGCCCAAGGAGCAGCCGCATGATCTTTGACCGATCAATCTGCCGTTCCCGTAAGGCCGGGCTCAGGCCGCCGCGCGATCAGGCTCCTTGCCACCACCCGGACTTCGACAAGCTCAACAGCCAGGGCTGGAAGGCGCTGGAGGCGGAGGCGGGTCTCTCCGAGGACGGTTGGCGCCGCGAGCAGAAGTGGGCGCTCGACATGGGGCTGCCGGGTGCGGAGAGCCTCACCGACAGGTCCATCCCAACCTTCGCCCGCGGGGAGCTTCCCCACTTCGCGGGCATCAACACCTTCCTAAAGGCGCCCTACGTGGAGAACATCCGCGATGTCGGCAAGTACGACGCCGCCGTGATCGGCATCCCCTTCGATGCAGGCACCACCTACCGCCCTGGCACCCGCTTCGGCCCCCAGGGCATCCGCCGCATCTCGGCGCTCTATACGCCCTACAACTATGAGCTGGGCGTGGACCTCAGGGAGCAGATGACCTTGTGCGATGCCGGCGACGTGTTCACCATCCCCGCCAACCTGGAGAAGAGCTTCGACCAGATCACACGCGGGGTGGCGCACGTGTTTTCCTCCGGCGCGCTGCCGTTGATGCTGGGCGGTGACCACTCGATCGGTTTCCCCTGCGTGCGCGGCATCGCCCAGTGCACATCAAAGAGGATCGGCATTGTGCATTTCGATCGCCACATCGACATCCAGGAAAAGGACCTGGACGAGCGCATGCACACCACGCCGTGGTACTGGGCCACCAACCTGCCCAACGTGCCCGCCGCCAACCTGGTCCAGCTCGGCATCGGCGGCTGGCAGGTGCCACGCTACGGCGTGGCAGAGGCGAGGAAGCGCGGCACCAACGTGCTCACCATCGCCGATATCGAGAAGATGGGCCTCGACAAGGCCGCCGAGATCGCCCTGGAGCTGGCGTGGAAGGACGCCGACGCGGTCTACATCTCCTTCGACGTGGATTCGGTGGACTGCGGCTTCGTGCCAGGGACCGGCTGGCCCGAGCCTGGCGGCTTTCTGCCGCGCGAGGCACTGAAGCTCTTGGGGCTGGTGGCCGCCGAGGGCATTTGCGGCCTGGAGGTCGTGGAGGTGTCGCCACCTTACGATACATCCGACATCACCGCTCTGCTTGGTGTGCGCGTGGGCGTTGAGGCGCTGGGCTCGCTGGTCGCCCACGGCAGGCTCGGCAGTCAAAAGGCGCTCATCGACAATCCGGTCGCGTATTGAGGCCCGCCATGCATCGCGATCATGACCACGCCCATGACCACGCCCACCGCCGGAGCGACAGTGATGGCCACCACGACCTCGCCCAGGATGACGGCCACCACCACGACCATCGCCACGTAGGGCCCGGCCACAACCACAGGCCTACGCTCAGCAGCGTGGCGCAGTGGCAGGTGCCGCACCTTCACCCGAACGAGGCCCGACCCAGCACCCAGGGCGAGGCCGACCTCGACCAGGTGGAGGCCGCCTTCATCGAGGGCTTCCTCGCCGCCAGCGACCCCACCAGCTTCCTCCGCCTCGCGGGCATCCCCTTCAGCATGACGGCGGGCGACGGCGCGTCGCTGTGGCTCCTGCGCGTGGAGACCGAGGTTGTGGCCGACATCGGCGCCCTCACGCCGCACCTCGGCGGCGGCTCGTTCCGCTACGACCCGCTGCCAGCCAACCTCGTCTCGCGCCGTCGCCGCCTGCGTTTTGTCTATTTCGATGGGACCGGGCTGAGGGCCTTGACCTTTGTCGACGTGCGACAGGGAGCCCGATGACGAAGGGCGGCAGGGTGTCGCTGCCGAACGAGGTCGACGCCCCTCGCAGTCGCCCCTACGCGGCGGCTCCGGCCGCCGGGTGGAACCGGCGCACCGCGAGGAAGCCGAGCGCCAGGAACAGCACCAGCACGGCAATCTGCGTGACCGCGAATGGCGGCTCGGATTGGGTGGGCGCCAGCGGCTGCAGGATGGCGAGCTTCTGGAATGCCTGCACCACGCCCACGAATACGTTGAGATAGAGGGCCGCGACCGCGGTGGCGACGTAGACCCAGCGCCACGCTCCGGAGAGCCGGAAGGCATAAAGCGCGAGCAGCGCCACCGCGAGCAAGACGAGCGAGATGGTGCCGACCACGTGTGATGGCAGCAGCCCGCTAAAGGGGAACATGAACCCCGTCACACTGGTGAGGAGGGTCGTGGCCAGAAACAGCGCCGTCCAGCCACCGAGCCTTTGCGAGGCCAGCATGCCGTAGAAAACCACGAGCCCGGAGAGGATCCCCACGAGGCTGATGACGACGTGCAGCGTCGTGAACGCCGAAGCCGACAACCCCAGGGTCATGGGCACCCTCCGCTAGAGCCCGCAACATAGGCGATTTTCGGGTCAACTTCCACCGGCACCTGGTGGCACCGAGGGGTGGGCCCGGCGCAATGGGCGATGCGGGGGCCGCCCGGCATAACCTATTGGGGGCTGCCTCTGTTCCCTTGGCGCGGTGGCGAGATATGCTTCGCCCGAAGCCCGCGCGCGCCTCGTGTGGCAGCTCCCGGAGGGACCCCGAGCAATGAACGAAGACCTGCAATACGCCGTCCTGCACGAGTTCGTCGAACCCGCCCGCCGCAACCTGCCGCGCGGCAGCTGGGACTACTTGATGGGCGGCGCCGAGACCGAGACCACCCAGGAGCGCAACCGCGCCGCACTCGATTCGCTCGCCTTCCGCCCGCGCGTCCTGCGCGACGTTGAGAGGGTGGACACGGGCGGCAAGGTGCTCGGTCGGCAGCTGCGCCTGCCGGTGATCCTGGCGCCCATCGGCTCGCTGCAGGATGTGGTCGCCGAGGGAGCGGCGGCTCCCACGCGCGCTGCCGCCAAATTTGGCGTGCTGCACATGCTGAGCTCGGCTTCGGCTCCGGGCCTGGAGGCGGTGGCGGCCGCCGCGCCCGACTATCCCAGGATCTTCCAGCTCTACATCCGCGGCGACCATGACTGGGTGGAGGGCTATATCTCTCGTGCCATCGCCAATGGCTACATCGCCCTTGCCCTGACGGTTGATCTCGACCACTACGGCCGACGCGAGCGCGACCTCGCCAAGCGCTTCGAGACCAGCTCGCGGCGGAACCGGCCCGCCGACCAGTTCCAGGCGCGCTTCTCCTGGGCCGACGTGGCCCGGCTCAAGGCCAAGTTCAAGATTCCCTTCATCCTGAAGGGCATTGCCACGGCCGAGGATGCCAGGATTGCGCTGGAGCACGGCATCGAGGGCATCTACGTGTCGAACCACGGCGGGCGCCAGCTCGACCACGGCAAAGGCGGGATTGCCGTACTGCCCGAGGTGGTGCAGGCCGTGGCCGGCCGGGCCGAGGTCTACGTGGACGGCGGCTTCATGCGTGGCTCCGACATCGTCAAGGCCATGGCGCTCGGCGCCACCGCCGTCGGCATCGGCCGCCTGCAGGGCCTCGCGCTTGCCGCCGGAGGCGAGGCCGCCCTGGTCCGCGCCCTCACACTGCTGCACGATGAGGTCACACGCACCCTGGGCCTCTTGGGCGTCACCGCTTTCACCGAGCTGAACGCCAGCTACATCGCCCCCGCGACCCCCATCGTGCGCCAGTCCTGGCTCGACAGCGCCTTCCCGCTCCTGAAGGAGGGCTATTAGCGTCTGACTCGTGGCCGTGCGGGTCTAGGCCCACGGCTGCCAGCCATGATCCAAATCGGGAAAAGAACATCCATGCCAGACCCTGCCGCGCCGGCGCCGCGTATCGCCTTTGATGACTTCCTCAAGATCGACATCCGCGTCGGCACCATCGTCGCGGCTGAGCCGCTGGTCGGCGTGCGCAAGCCGGCGATCGCTCTCAAGATCGACTTCGGGCCCGAGATCGGCATGAAGAGGAGCTCCGCGCAGATCACCAGCCACTACAGGCCCGCCGGGCTGATTGGGCGCCAGGTGGCCGCGGTGGTCAACTTCCCGCCACGCCAAATCGGCAAGTTCATGTCGGAAGTCCTCACGGTGGGCTTCCCGGATGCAACCGGCGAGGTCGTATTGATCCACCCGGAACAGCCGGTGCCCAACGGCGGCAGGCTCTTCTGAGGTCGAGCGGCGCCTCCGGTAGCCCTGCTGCAGAGAGCCACGACTACGAGCGAGCCACGACTATGAGCGTCAAGACCTGCTATGGCTGCCGCCACGGAAAGGTCCGCTACCAGGCGGACATCGATCTCAAGCGCCGGTACCGTCAAGTGCAACGGCTCGATCTGCACCAAAACCCGCGAATGGGGCGTCATCGTCAAGCCCGACGCGTTGCGATGGCTGGCGGGTGAGAACGCCCTGTCGGACGACCAGTTCACCACCAACAGCATGCACCATCGGTTCTGCCGCAAGTGCGGTGTACACGCTTCGGCCGCGGCCCTCTCGATAGCCTCGGCGGCGAGGTTTGCACGGGTCAATGTGGCCTGCCTCGACAACCTGCATGTCGCGGAACTGGCCGCCGCTCCAGTGCGCTACGCCGATGGGCGCAACAACAACTGGCGGTCGCCTCCTGCCGAGGTCCGACGCCTTTGAGCGGTGACAGGCGGACGCGGGGTTTGGCCGGTTAGGGCGAAGCCCGCAATCAGCCGGTGCACCGCGAAAGGAACGGCGGATGGCGCTGTGTTAATCCGCCCCCACCCCTTGGCCCTAAGCAGCGTT
>JAFMSC010000198.1 GCA_017353825.1 Hyphomicrobiaceae bacterium
GCGTGTACTGGCCGGGCGGGGGCGCGCCCCTCGATATCCTGCTCGAGGAGGGCCCCGATGTCGTGGAAACGCCGGCCTTCGCGGATGCCCGCTCCGTCCCCGAGGCGTGCAGCGGATGCGCGCATTTGGCCGCCTGTGGCGGCGGCTGCGCCGGCCGCCGCCGGCTCAGGGGCGCGCTCGGCGAGCCGGACCCCTATTGCCCGATCGTGCGCGGGGAGAGCCGGCACCTCGCCATCCGTCAGGCTGCCGCCCGCGAGATGCCCAAGCTCGAGAGCGCCTGCACCACCATTGTCATCGCCCGCGATTGAGCGCCATCCCTGCGCTCGCTTAGCGCTTAAGGCGCCGTTCGGGCGGCTCGTCGGGGCTGTCTTCCTCGTCGCTGGCGAGCGTCTGGAAAATGCCGTGCTGCAGGCGAGCCGCGAACTCCAGCGTGCGTGCGACGACGATCTGGCGCTGCCGGTCCATGGTGACAATGTGATAGCTGTCATCGAGCACCACCGTCTCCGTAAGGCCGCCCAGGCTGCTCTGCAGGAAGTGCAGGTTGCGCAGGCTCGCCCGGTCGTCGTCACGCGGATGAATGATGAGGGCGGGCTGGCGAACCTCGGCGATCTCGCTGCGCACACGCTGTACGAGCCAGCGCAGCTCCAGCATCAGGCTGCCGGGCAGCGCCGCGACGCCGGCGCGCGAGCTGTCGCCGCTCTTGATGGCCCGCTCGACGAGTGCGCGCAGGCGCTCGTCCTTGATGCCCCAGGGGTGCCTCTCGGCGAAGGGGAACCAGTCGGCGAACCACTTCTTGGTCACCAGCTGGAACAGCGCCGCGTGCCAGGGCACGCCCCAGCCGTCGAGCCACAGCGACGGCGCGTAGAGCGCCAGCCCCGAAACGGCATTGGGGCGCGCTGCCGCAAGGCGGAGGGCGAGGATGGCGCCGACGGAGAGCCCGCCCACCACGATCGCGTTGCACCGGTTCGCCATCCGATCGTGCTCGCTCTCCACGCTGGCATACCAGTCGGTCCAGGCCGTCGCCTTGAGTTCGTCCACCGTCCCGCAGTGACCCATGAGTTGCGGCACGTGCACGCTGTGCCCGGCGCCGGCCAGCCCATGCGCAACATAGCGCAGCTCCAAGGGCGTGCCTCCGAGGCCATGGATCAGCAGAAACCCGAGCCGGTCGCCGGCAAGGCGGATGCTCTGGTCGGTTACGTACATGGTCCGGTCGGTCACGGGCAGGCCTTTCCTCCGCGCGCAGCCGGCCTCGGGCCACCCGGTCGCTGATCGCGCCGGTCGAGCCATTCGGCCAGGATCCGGGTAGCGTCGTCGAAATTTCTGAACGACGCGTATGCCAGCCCCTCTGCCCGGCAGAAATCGGCCAGCGCCCCCTTGGCGATGACGAAGCCAGCGCGCATCGCCATGCAGAAGTCGGAGCGCCCGTCGCCGACCACGACGCAGCGCTCGTCGCGCCATAAGCCCTTATTCGGGCTGTGCGCGCACTTGCAGTTGGCCGCGCCCGACCGGCAGTCGGCGCGGCCATAGGGCAGGGCGAGGCGCCAGCGGTCGCCCCCCTGCCATTGGAGCGCATTGGCGAAGAATGGGAGGGCCACGCGCTCCCGACCAAGCGTGCCCCCAACGACCCGGTCGAAGCCATCTGAGACGACGGTCACCTCGATGCCGCGGCGGCGGCACAAGCTTACAAATCCGTTAAACGCCGGATCGAGCCGGACCGCGCGGATGGCGGCATCGAGCTCGGCGGGCGTGGCGCGCAACAGGGCGGCCTGCCGCTGCATGCACACCCGTGAGGTGATCCTCCCCGCCTGCCACTCCGCCTCGATTGCCCGCCACGCGGGGTCGGCGTACTGCTCCAGGATTCGGTCCGTCGGGTCGTCGGGGGCGATGGTTCCATCGAAGTCAACGAGCGCGCTGTAGCGCGTTTCACGCGGCGCCACCGGGGTTGCCTGGCGCCTCCGGCAGCGGTCGTTCTCCGACAGGGGGACGCGCGGTAGGGACAACTGATGGATGCTCGGTCAACGATGCTTTTCCGCGCACGCTGCGCCGTTTGCCAAGCTGCGCGCCGGTTGCGGTGTGCGGTGCGAGGATGGCAGGCCCTGCCCGCGCGGGCACTCGGGGAAAACCAGCAGAGCGTGGGCGGGACTGTCCGGGGCAACCCGCCCGCCGTTTTGGTAAACGCGCCCCCGACCTGCCCCTGTGCCCTGGTCACGTCACAAAGTGCGGAGGCGTTTGCGCGCCGCACAATTTGTGAGCGCTGCAAGCATCGGAGGGGCTGGCATGGCGGCCACACTCGGCGTTTTCCTGCATGGGAATCCACCATCGCGCCATCGTCCAAGTTGGGCGGAGTCGCTTGCTTGTGTAGGATGTGCGACAAGAGAGTGGAAAACCTTACCAAGGGATCCTTCTCATAATGCAGCCTAGCGAAATCGGGGCCCGACGTCGGGGACGGACGGCCCCTACGGATGTTTCCAATCCGAGCTATTTCCATAAGGTGGTAGACTGCCAGTGGGCATGCCCCAGCCACACCCCGGTCCCCGAGTACATCCGGCTCATCGCCCAGGGCCGCTACGCGGCGGCTTATATACTCAATTGGGAGAGCAACGTCTTTCCGGCCATCCTTGGCCGCGTCTGCGACCGCCCCTGCGAACCCGCCTGCCGGCGCGGGCGCGTCGAGGAGAAGCCGGTCGCCATCTGCCGCCTGAAGCGCGTGGCCGCCGACTACAAGGGCGAGATCGATGCCTTTCTGCCCGAGATACCCGAGGACAAGAACGGCAAGCGCATCGCGCTGATCGGCGCCGGCCCGGCCTCACTGACCGTGGCGCGGGATCTCATGCCCCTGGGCTACAGCTGCGTGCTGTTCGAGAAGGATGCCAAAGCCGGCGGGCTGATGCGCTCCAACATACCCTCATTCAGGCTGCCGGAAGGCGTGCTTGACGAAGAGGTGGAGCGCGTCCTGGGCTTTGGCGTCGAAACGCGTTTCGGCCACGAAATCAGCAGCCTTGCCGCGCTTCTCAAGGATGAGTTTGACGCGGTTTTCATCGGCACCGGTGCGCCCAAGGGCAAGGACATCGATATCCCCGGCCGCCGGGAGGCGGCGGCCAACATCCACATTGGCATCGACTGGCTGACTTCGGTTGCCTTTGAGCACATCGACCGCATCGGCCGGCGGGTGGTCGTGATCGGCGGCGGCAACACCGCCATGGACTGCTGTCGTACCAGCCTGCGTCTGGGCGCAACGGATGTGAAGGTCACAGTGCGTTCTCCACGGCGCGTGATGAAAGCCTCTCCATGGGAGATCGAGGACGCCGAGCACGAGGGCATCCCGATCTTCGACAACCATGCACCCAAGGCGTTCGTGCTGGAGAACGGTAAGCTCGTGGGTATCCGCTTCCAGAAGATGGCCGAGGTGGGTATTGACACGCGCGGCCAGCCACGCCTCGAGCCCCTCGGCGAGGAGGTGGTGTTGGAGTGCGATGACGTGCTGCTGGCGATAGGCCAGGAGAACAGGTTCGCCTGGATCGAGCGCGATATCGGCATCGAGTTCGACCAGCGGGGCATGCCCAAGGTCGATAACACGACCATGATGTCGTCGAGGGCCGGCGTGTTCTTCGGCGGCGACGCCGCCTGGGGGCCGGAGAACATCATCAAGGCGGTCGCGCACGGTCATCAGGCCGCGATCTCAATCGACCATTACTGTCACGGCGAAAGTCTCAACCAGCGGCCCGCGCCCGGCGTCACGCTGATCAGCCAGAAGATGGGCATCCACGAGTGGTCCTATAAGAACGCCTATGCCAACTTGAAGCGCACGGCCATGCCGCATGCGGACAAGGCCAAGGCGCTGCGCGACCTCAAGGTCGAGGTGGAGCTGGGCTTCGATGACAAGCTCGCCGCCAAGGAGGCCGAGCGTTGCCTCAATTGCGACGTGCAGACGGTGTTCTCGTCGCCCCTGTGCATTGAATGCGACGCCTGCATGGACATCTGCCCGGTCGACTGCATCAATTTCACCATCAATGACGACGAATCAGCCTTGCGCCAGACGCTGCGCGTGCCCGCGCGCAACGTGGCGCAAGACCTCTACGTCTCCGAGCCGTTGAAGACGGGCCGCATCATGGCCAAGGACGAGGACGTGTGCCTGCACTGCGGGCTGTGCGCCGAGCGCTGCCCTACCGGTGCCTGGGACATGAAGAAGTTCATGTACGTGGAGGCGCAGGCCTCCGAGGCCTGCCTGACGCACCACAATGCCTATCTGCGGTAACGCAAGTTGGTTCTTCCCTCTCGGCGCAGGCCGGGGAGGTCCCCACAAACGACGATATAGAACAATCAGTGTTGGGTCGATGCTTGGCTTGACCCAAGCTAAACGAGGCAACGTGTGACATGAGCGGTGTCAACGATTTCGTGGTGAAGTTCGCGACCGTGAACGGCTCGGGCTCGGCGAGCGCCAATGGCATCTTCGCCAAGACCCTGTTCCGCATGGGCATCCCGGTGAGCCCCAAGAACATCTTCCCCTCCAACATCCAGGGCCTGCCCACGTGGTACGAGGTACGGGTTTCAGAGGCCGGCTATCTGGCGCGCCGCGACGGCATCGACCTGATGGTCGCCATGAACCCGCAGTCCTACCAGGACGACCTGGGCGAGATCGTGCCCGGCGGCTGGCTGCTCTACGATTCCACGCTGCCGCGCGTGTGGCCGCGCGATGATGTGAAGGTGCTGGGGATCCCCATCGCGGAAATGTGCGCCAAGAAATGGCCGGACCCACGCCAGCGCCAGCTGTTCAAGAACATGGTCTATGTCGGCGCGCTCACGGCGCTGCTCGACATCGATATGGAGGTGCTGCGCAAGACCATCGCCGACCAACTCAAGGGCAAGGAGAAGCTTGTCGCCGCCAACATGGAAGCGGTGATGCTGGGGCACGAGTACGCCGCCCGGAACTTCGACTGTCCGCTGCCCATCAGCGTGCGCTCGGCCGAAACCGCCAAGGGCAAGATCATCACGTCAGGCAACTACGCGGCCGGCCTTGGCGCGCTCTATGCCGGTGCCACGGTGTGCGCGTGGTATCCTATCACGCCCTCCACTTCGCTGGCCGAGGGTTTCGAGCGGAACGCGCAGCGGCTGCGCGTGACCAAGGACGGGCGGCACCTCTACGCTATCGTGCAGGCCGAAGACGAACTGGCGGCCATCGGCATCGCCATCGGCGCCGGCTGGAACGGGGCGCGCGCCTTCACCGCCACCTCCGGTCCCGGCATCTCGCTCATGAGCGAGTTCCTGGGGCTCGCCTACTTCGCCGAGGTGCCGTTGGTGCTGTTCAACATCCAGCGCGGCGGCCCGTCCACCGGCATGCCCACGCGCACGCAGCAGTCGGACATCCTCGCCTGCGCCTACGCCTCGCACGGCGACACCAAGCACGTGCTGCTGTTCCCCAACGACCCGACCGAGTGCTTCGCGCTTGGCGCGGAGGCCTTCAACCTCGCTGAGCGGTTGCAGACACCCGTGATCGTCATGTCCGACCTCGACATTGGCATGAACGAGTGGGTGTGCGAGCCCCTATCGTGGGACGACAAGCGCGTGCACGACCGCGGCAAGGTGCTTGATGCCGACACGCTGGAGCGGTTCAAGGAGATCAAGGGCCGCGAATGGGGCCGTTACCAGGACATCGACGGCGACGGCATTGCCTACCGCACGCTGCCTGGCACGCACCCCTCCAAGGGCGCCTTCTTCACGCGCGGCACCTCGCACGACGAGAGCGCCCGTTATACGGAGGATGGCCGTATCCACGCTCGCGTGATCGACCGCATCCGGCGCAAGCTCGACACCGCCGCCACGCTGGTGCCGAAGCCTGAGGTGACCATCCACGACAAGGCTAGCAAGACGGGCCTCATCTACTTTGGCTCCAATACGCACGCCGTCAACGAGGGGCTCGATCTCCTGGAGCGCGAGGGTCTCAAGATCAACGCGCTACGGCTCAGGGCCTTCCCCTTCACGCGCGAGGTGGTCGCCTTTTGCGCCGCCCACGAGCGCATCTTCGTGGTGGAGCAAAACCGCGACGCTCAGATGCGCTC
This sequence comes from Hyphomicrobiaceae bacterium, assembly GCA_017353825.1. Classification (GTDB taxonomy): domain Bacteria; phylum Pseudomonadota; class Alphaproteobacteria; order Rhizobiales; family Hyphomicrobiaceae; genus AWTP1-13. Next base: position 6,057 of record JAFMSC010000198.1, read on the forward strand.
CCTTCTCATGACCGAGGCCGACGTGCCCGGCCCCAAGCTGATCCCGGTGCTCTGCTACGACGGCATGCCCATGACGGCCGCGTTCGTGCGCGGCGCCGTGCTGAAGGAGCTGCGCCCAACCCAGGCCGCGGCGGAATAAGGCTGGATCGGCGACGTGATGCGCAACGCAACTCACAGACTCAACGTTGTTCCCGCGAAGGCGGGAACATCGAGGCCCTCGCCGCGAGGCTCTGGTTTCTGCACGTTTCCCAACGTTTGTGACCTGGTGACCTGGGCCCCCGTGTTCGCGGGGGTGACGCCAGTCAAGAGTTTGGCTACCTCACGGAGGCGCAACCCATGAGCTTCATGCCGAAACCCTCAGCGCACCATCCTGCGCTGCCGAAGAATGCCCAGGGGCTCACCCGGCGCGACTACGAAGGCACCATGTCCACCTTATGCGCCGGCTGCGGGCACGACTCGATCACCGCCGCACTGATCGAGGCCTGCTTCGAGCTGGACCTGCCCCCGCACCGCATCGCCAAGGTGTCGGGTATCGGTTGCTCGTCCAAGGCGCCCACTTATTTCCTCTCGCGCGCCCACGGCTTCAACAGCGTGCACGGGCGCATGCCCTCGGTCACCACGGGTGCGGCGCTGGCCAACCGTGACCTCGTCTATATCGGTGTTTCAGGGGATGGTGACACTGCCTCGATCGGCCTCGGCCAGTTCTGCCACGCGGTGCGCAGGCGCCTGAACATGACCTATATCGTTATGAACAACGGCTGCTATGGCCTCACCAAGGGCCAGTTCTCCGCCACTAACGACAAGGCCTCGCCATCCAAGAAGGGCGAGCCCAACCCGTTCGACGCCATCGACCTGTGCCAGCTCGCCATCCAGCTGGGCGCCGGCTTCGTCGCGCGCTCCTTCTCCGGCGACAAGGCGCAGCTCATTCCGCTCATCAAGGCGGCGATCAACTACAACGGCTTCGCGCTGTTGGACGTGGTCAGCCCGTGCGTCACTTTCAACAACCATCCAGCCTCCACCAAGAGCTACGACTATGTGCGCTCCCACAACATGGCGTCGGAGAAGCAGCTCGATTACGTCGAGCCCAAGGAGGAGATCACCGTCGAGTACGGAGAAGGCACCTCGGCCGATATCGAGCTGCACGACGGCTCGCGCCTGATCTTGAACAAGCTCGGCGCCCGGCACGACCCACGCGATGCCGACGCTGCGCTCATGACCATCCGCGCCAGCGCCGCCAAGGGTGCCGTAACCACCGGTCTCCTCTACATTGACCAAAGCCAGCACGACATGCACGACATCCTGGCCACCGACGCGCGCCCGCTCAACGCCGTCCCCGTGTCCGAGCTGTGCCCCGGCTCCAGGGCCCTCGAGGCCATCAATGCCAGACTGCAATGAAACGACCGCCATCAAGCCCTGTTGCGGCCGAGAACGGACGGTTTCGGGG
>JAFMSC010000199.1 GCA_017353825.1 Hyphomicrobiaceae bacterium
CTGGGCTTCCGCCTCCGCCACCTCAAGGACCCGCGCGCCCTCGCCGTGCTCAAGGCCGCCGCGGCGCGCGCCGGCTGGCACACCTGGAAGAAGCGCGAGGGCGTCGGCCACGGCCTTGGCATGGCGCGGTACAAGGGGCTCGGAGCGTACTGCGCGGCGGTGGCGGAGGTGGAGGGCGAGGCTGACATCCGCGTGCGCCGGCTGGTGTTGGCGGTGGACGTAGGAGAGGTCATCAACCCGGACGGTGCGGCCAACCAGATCGAAGGCGGCGCCGTGCAGGCCACCAGCTGGGTGCTGAAGGAGGCGGTGCGCTTCGACCGGTCCCGCATCACCAGCAACACCTGGGACACCTATCCCATCCTGCGCTTCTCGGAGGTGCCGGCCGTGGAGGTGGAGATCATCGCCAGGCCCGAGGAGATGCCCCTGGGGGCCGGCGAGGCCGCCCACGGTCCCGTTGCCGGCGCCATCGCCAACGCCGTCACCGATGCGCTGGGCGTACGCGTGCGTGACCTGCCCATCACCCGCGAGCGGCTGATCGCAGCGATGTGAGGGCCGCTCGCCGAAGCGGCGAGGGCCGTCAGTGGGCGGGACTGGGCCGTTGGAACGGATCGCGCGGCGTGAACCTGAAGGGTCGCCGCGGCGCCCGACCGCGCCGATATCCGGGAAACGGGAACCCTCCATCGTGAGCGGCGGGGTTTGCCGCTCGCAACCGCTGCCATGTCGATGCCGGCCTTAGCAGCCAATGGGCGAGGTCCCAAACGAGGTGACGCGCGGCAAAGAGCAGGGCATAGGAGGATGCAACCCCTACCGCGCAGCCTCTCAGCGTCGCTCAAATCCCAACTTGCCGATTTCCTTGTGCCACACACGCTCCCAGCGTCACCGTAAGGTCGCCGACGATGAAGAGCGACCAAGCGAGATCGGCAGAGCTCCGAGGATTTGCGGGAAGCCAGGGTAGAGAATGCCGCCTGGTTGGATGCGCACAGGACGTGGACGCATCCAACGCGTTTGTCCGACCTCGTCACGGCAATTTCGACGCCAAGACCGTGCGAAAAAAAGCATGGGTCTTGCCGTGCACGCGAACGTCTGGCCGGACATTTCGACTGGCGTCATCGGGTCAGCACAAGCGTTCGCGAGCCGCGATCGGCGGCGGCCGGCTCACCGGCGGATGAGGGCTGACGCCTAATCCCCTAGGACCCATGCAGGTTCATGCGAGTTGGAGCAACAGCGTCAAAGGCGGAGGAGGCCTGACACCTCTAAGCGTCCACATCCGCCGCCAGAGCGTTGGCCTGGATGAACTCGCGCCTCGGCTCGACGATGTCGCCCATGAGACGGGAGAAAATTTCGTCGGCTTCGCCGAGGTCGCCGAGCTTCACCTGCAGGAGCGTGCGCACGTCGCGGTTGAGCGTGGTCTCCCACAGCTGCTCGGGGTTCATCTCGCCCAGACCCTTGTAGCGCTGGATCGAGATGCCCTTGCGTCCGGATTCGTAAATGGCATCGAGCAGGGTGCGCGGGCCGAACACCGGCGTCCCGCTATCCTTGCGCTTCAGTTTGGCGGGCAGGGCATAGATCTCCTCAAGGTGGGCCAGGCGCTCGTTGAGGCGGCGCGCCTCCAAGGAGCCGATCAAGGCCCGGTCCAGCGCATGCGACTCGGTCACGCCGCGCACCAGGCGGCGGAAGACGTAGCCCTCGTTGCCCAGCATGCCAGTCCAGCCGCGCTCGGTCTCCTCGGAGAGCACATCGAGCCGGTCGGCAATGGCGGCGGCCTTGTGGTTGGCCTGCTCGGCCGAAAGCAGCAGCTTGGGGTCGAACAGGCCGCCGATGGCCGCCTGCTCAACCACGAACCGCGTATAGCGCGAGTGCAGGTCGTCGATGATGCGGGTGACGACGCGGGCCTGTTCGACGATGTCACGCAGGTCGCGATGCGCGCGCACCTCGCCGTTGCCCAGCTCCAGTGTGGCCTCCTCCAGACCGGTGTCGATCAGGTAGTCCTCGAACGCGCGCTGGTCTTTGAGGTACGTCTCCGACTTGCCCTTGCTCACCTTATAGAGCGGCGGCTGGGCGATGTAGAGGTGGCCCTTCTCAACGAGCTGCGGCATCTGCCGGTAGAAGAACGTGAGCAGCAGCGTGCGGATGTGCGCGCCATCCACGTCGGCGTCCGTCATGATGATGATCTTGTGGTAACGCAGCTTCGACAGGTCGAAGTCGTCGCGGCCGATGCCCGTCCCCAAAGCCGTGATCAGGGTACCGATCTCCTGGCTGGAGAGCATCTTGTCGAAGCGGGCGCGCTCCACGTTGAGGATCTTTCCGCGCAGGGGCAGCACGGCCTGGAACTCGCGGTTGCGGCCCTGCTTGGCCGAGCCGCCGGCCGAGTCGCCCTCGACGATGAACATCTCGGTGTTGGCGGGGTCGCGGTCCTGACATTCTGCAAGCTTGCCGGGCAGCGAGTTGATGTCGAGCGCGCCCTTGCGCCGCGTGAGCTCACGCGCCTTGCGTGCGGCCTCGCGCGCGGCGGCTGCCTCCACCACCTTGGTGATGATGGTCTTAGCCTCCTTCGGGTGCTCCTCGAACCAGGCCGCCAGCTGGTCACCGACGATGCTCTCCACCACCGGCTTGACTTCCGATGAGACGAGCTTGTCCTTGGTTTGGCTGGAGAACTTGGGATCCGGCACCTTCACGGACAGCACCGCTGTGAGGCCCTCGCGGGCATCGTCGCCGGTGATGGCCACCTTCTCCTTCTTCGCGATGCCTGTCTCGTCCGCGTATTTGTTGATGACGCGCGTGAGCGCTGCGCGGAAGCCAGCGAGATGCGTGCCGCCGTCGCGCTGGGGGATGTTGTTGGTAAAGCACAGCACCTGTTCGTGGTAGACGTCGTTCCACCACAGCGCCAGCTCGACGCCGGCGCCGTCCTTGTCGCCGGCGATCATGATGGGTGCGTCGAGGAGCGCCGCCTTGGAGCGGTCGATGTAGCGAACGAACTCGGCGATACCCCCGTCGTAGCGCATCTCCTCGGACTTCTTGTCGGCGTGACGGTCATCCCAGAGGACGACGCGCACGCCCGAGTTGAGAAAAGCCAGCTCGCGCAGGCGGTGCTCCAGCGTGGCATAGTCGAACTCGGTGACGTTGTGGAACGTCTCCATGCTGGGCCAGAACGTCACTTCGGTGCCGCGCTTGCCGTCGGTGGGGCCGATCACCTTCAGCGGCGCTTCGGCGACGCCGTTGCGGAAGCGTACGAAGTGCTCCTTTCCGTCGCGCCAGATCTTCAGCTCTAGGACCATCGACAGGGCGTTGACGACGGAGACGCCCACGCCGTGCAGGCCGCCCGACACCTTGTAGGGGTTGTCGTCCTCGCCCTCGCCGAACTTGCCGCCCGCATGCAGCTGCGTCATCACCACCTCGGCGGCAGAGATGCCTTCCTCGGGGTGGATGTCGGTGGGAATGCCGCGGCCGTTGTCGCGGATGGTCGCGGAGCCGTCGGCGTTGAGCGTGACGACCACCTCGGTCGCGAAGCCGGCCAGCGCTTCGTCAATGGCGTTGTCCACCACCTCATAGACCATGTGGTGCAGGCCGGAACCGTCGTCGGTGTCGCCGATGTACATGCCTGGACGCTTGCGGACTGCATCGAGCCCCTTCAACACCTTGATATTGGCGGCGCCGTACGTGGCGGCACCATTGGTCTTTTTCGCAGGCGTTGCGCTCATGTCAGCAGGCGTCCTTGGGGGGAGATTTAGTGGCTCAGAGCCTAGCAAAAGATGGGGATCGACGCACGCAAAAAGAAGGTCAATAGGCGGCGAAACACCTGTTTATTATCAGCATGTTACAGGCTCCCGCTCGGAACCGTTGAAGTGACGGCCTTTTGGGCGACTCGTCCCTCCTCGACGCGGTGGAACTGCGCCATTCCGGCGAGGGCGGAGAAGAGTTCAGGATCGGTGCCCGTCATCCAGGTCTGGCCGCCCAGCGCCATGATCTCCACGAACAGGGCGGCGCGGCGCGGGGGATCGAGATGCGCGGCGATCTCGTCGAGGAGGAGGATGGGTGCCCGGCCGTCGCGCTGTCGGCGGATGTGATCGGCGTGGGCGAGCACGAGGCCGATCAGCAGGGCCTTCTGCTCGCCCGTGGAGCAGACACCGGCCGGCATCGACTTGGGGCCGTGGCCGACGATGAGATCGGAGCGGTGCGGGCCGTCTAGCGTGCGCCCAGCCGCCCGGTCGCGCTCGCGGGTGGCCTGCAGCGTGGCGGCGTAGGCGTCCTCCACGTCCACGGCTGGGCGGGTAGCGAGGTCGGCCTCCAGCGTGCCTACGATGGCCAGGTCCGCCCACGGAAAGGGGCTCGTGGGCGAGGCTTCTCGGCGGGCGGCGATGGTGGCGGCCAATGCGGCCACCGCGGCAGCACGAGCCGCGGCGACCGCCGCGCCGGTTTCGGCCATGACGCGCTCCAGACCCGCGAAACGCGCCTCCTCGCGCACGTCCTCGGCCAGCAGGCGGTTGCGATGCTGCATGGCGCGCTCGAACTGAGCGAGGCGCGCGCGGTAGCCCGGATCGAATGAGGGGATTAGCCGGTCGAGGAAGCGCCGACGCTCGCCGGCCGGACCAATGAAAAGGCCGTCCATGGCCGGGATCAGCCACAACACTTCTATGTCGCTTGCGAGGGCTCCCGAGCCGGACCTGCTCTCCCCGTCGATGCGCACGACGCGTCCTGACCGTCCCGCAGCGTGATGGTCGAACCCGGTGCCGATGTTGATGGGCCCGTGCGGTGTACGCAGCGTGCTGGCGACGGCCCAGGACGAGGCTCCGAGCCGTGTCAGCTCGGCGTAGGGCGAGCGCCGCAGGCCCTGGCCGGGCGACAGGAGCGAGACAGCCTCCATGAGGTTGGTCTTGCCCGCGCCGTTGGGACCGGTAAGGACGATCGGGCCGGGCCCCACGTCGAGCGCCAGCTCGGCGTAGTTGCGGAAATTGCTGAGCCGGAGCCGTTCGATCCACACGCTCTGTCGGGCTTGCCCAGCGGCCAGCGGCGGCGTCGCAGCCGCGGGAGCGGCGGCAGAAACGGCAGGCGGTGACATGACAACTCGAACGGGCTCGTAGCGGCAGCGAGGCAGCGGATCGTCAGACGCGCATGGGCATGAGGACGTACAGCGAGCCTTCGTCGCTCTCGTCCCTCACCACCATAGGCGAGCCGGCGTTGGCCAGCAGGAACAGCGCGCTCTCGCTCTCGATCTGGCTGGCGATGTCGAGCAGGTAGCGGGCGTTGAAGCCGATCTCCAGCGGCTCGGCGCTGTAGTCGGCGACGAGCTCCTCGGTGGCGCTCCCGCCTTCGGGATTGTTAACGGATAGCACGAGCTTCGCATCGTCGATGTTGAGCTTGATTGCCTTGCCGCGCTCGCTGGCGATGGTCGAGACCCGGTCCACGGCGGCAACGAACGCGCCGTTGCGCACCTTCAGCGCCCTCTCATTGGCTTTGGGAATGACCCGCGCGTAGTCCGGGAACGTGCCGTCGATGAGCTTGGTGGTAAGCGTGACGCTGCCGATCTCCTTGCCAGTCCCGATCCTAAAGCGCGCCTTGGAGGCGGAGATATCGATGCCCACCATGGTCTCGCTGGACTCGATCAGTCGCAGCAGCTCATGCACCGTCTTGCGCGGCAGGATCACGCCGGGCATGCCGACAGCGCCCGGTGGCAGCAGCAGCTCGGCCTGGGCGAGGCGGTGGCCGTCGGTTGCCACGGCGCGAAGTGTCGGTCGGCCCGCCCGGCTCGCCTGATGCAGGTAGATGCCGTTGAGGTAGTAGCGCGTCTCCTCGGTGGAGATGGCGAACTTGGTCTTGTCGATGATGCGCTTGAGGTCGCTGGCGGCGATCTCGAAGTGATGGCTGAATTCGCCCGGCGAGAGGTCCGGGAAGTCCTCGGGCGCCAGGGTCTGCAGGGTGAAGCGGGAATGGCCGGAGGCGAGCACCAGCCGTTCCCGCTGATTGTCGCGGCGCATCTCCACCTGGGCGCCGTCAGGCAGCTTGCGCGCGATGTCGTAAAGGGTGTGCGCCGACACGGTGGCGGCGCCGGACTGGGAGATGTCGGCGCGCGTCTCCTCCACGACCTCGCGCTCCAGGTCGGTGGCGCGAAACTCAAGCCCGCGCTCGAACGCCCTGAGCAGAACATTGGAGAGGATGGGGATGGTGGTGCGCTTTTCGACGACGCTTGTCACATGGCCGAGGCCCCTGAGCAGCTCACCGCGATCGATCACCAGCTTCATGGCCAGGCGTTCTTTCTGTTGGTGGCGCCCTGCCGCGGGCGGGCGCGATTCTCGCCGCAGGGGGCGGCCGGCTCCGCCGCGGCGACTCATTTGCCGTGCGGGAGCGTGAACCGATGCAAGGGCTTTGGCAAGAGATGGCGTTGCAACTAGGAGTAACACAACGGGCGGCGCCGGTTGCGCCGCCCTCGTCGCCGTCTGCCTTGGGCAGTGCCAGAACTAACGGTTGAGCTGACGCTTCAGTTCCTCGATCTCCTCCTTGAGATGGGGGTTGTCGCCAATCTCCTTGTCGATCTTACGGATGGCGTGCAGCACCGTAGTGTGGTCGCGGTTGCCGAAGCGGCGGCCGATCTCGGGGAGCGAGCGCGAGGTGAGTTGCTTGGCGAGATACATGCCGATCTGCCTTGGCCGCACCACCGAGCGGTGCCGGCGGTCCGAGAGGATGTCGGCCTTGGACACGGCGAAGTGTCGCGACACAATGCGCAGGATATCCTCCACCTTGATGCGCCGCGGCTCGATGCCGAGCACGAGGTCGCGGATGATGCCTTCCACCACCTCGACCGTAATGGGGACGTGCGTCAGCTGCCACGTCAGGTACAGGCGGTTGACGGCTCCCTCGAGCTCACGGCCGTTCTCGGTAAGGCGGTCGGCGAGCAGCTTCAAAATCGCCTCCGACAGCTCGAACTGCGGGTCGGCGGTGCGCTTCTCGTGGACCCGCCGCTCTAGAATCTTGAGCCGCAGCTCCTCGTCGAACTCGCAAATCTCGGCAATCAGGCCGCGCTGCATGCGCGAGCGCATGCGGTCGTTGAGGCGGTCGAGCTGGCCGGGCGGGCGCGCCGAGGCCACCACCACCTGCTTGCCGCCGTCGAGCAGTGCGTTGACGATGTGCTCGAACTCCTGCTCGGTCTTCTCGCCTTGCATGAACTCTAGGTCGTCGATCAGCAGGATGTCGATGGCGCGGAATTTCTCCTTGAAGGCCATGGCATCCTGGCTGCGAATGGCTTCCACGAACTGGTAGCGGAAGCGCTCGGCCGTCAGATAGAGCACCTGCGCCCTTGGCAGGCGCCGCTTCACGTCCCAGGCGATGGCGTGCAAGAGGTGGGTCTTACCGAGGCCGACCAGGGAGTGCAGGTAGAGCGGGTTAAACTGGCGCGGCTCGTCGAGCACGCCCGCAGCGACCTGCTTGGCGACCGTAAGCGCCATACGGTTGGCCTTGCCCTCAACGAAGCTGTCGAAGGTGTATTTCGGATCGAGGGGCGACCCCTC
>JAFMSC010000557.1 GCA_017353825.1 Hyphomicrobiaceae bacterium
CCCTAAAGTCGACGCGGTCGAGCGTGAGACCAAGAGCATCCGCCGCGATCTGGGCCAGCGCCGTCCAGGCGCCCTGCCCCATATCGTGGGCGCCCGTCTCCATCACGCCACGCCCGTCGGCATGCACCACGGCCCGCGCGCTGGCCTGGAACATCAGCGCAGGAAAAGTCGCCGTGCCCATGCCCCAGCCGACCAGGAAGCCATCCTCATCGCGCATCTGCCGGGGCGGAAGCGAACGCCGCGCCCAGCCGAACCACTCGGCACCGCGTTCATAGCACTCGCGCAGGGCCTTTGAAGAGAACGGCTTGCCTGACGTGGGCTCAACCTTCGCGTCGTTCCTGATGCGGAACTCGAGTGGATCCATCCCGCAGGCCCATGCCATCTCGTCGATCGCGCTCTCCAGCGCGATCGATCCGGTCGCCTCGCCGGGCGCGCGCATGAACAGGGGTGTGCCGGTGTCGACGCGCACCGCCTCGTGCGCGGTCCTGATCGCGGGGCTGGCATAGAGCGTGTGCGACGCGTCGGCCGCCGGCTCGAAAAAATCGTCGAAAGTGCTCGACACCGTCCTGGCGCGGTGCTCAAGCGCCGCGAGAAGGCCCGCATTGTCGGCGCCGATGCGCAGGCGCTGACGGGTCGGCGCGCGATGACCAACGGGGCCGTACATGTGCTCCCGTCGGAGCACGAGCTTTACGGGCCGGTTCATCAGACGCGCCGCCATGATCCCGAGGATCTGCGGCCCCGAGATCAGGCCTTTGCAGCCGAAGCCGCCTCCGAGGAATGGGCTTCGGATCTGAATGTTCTCAGGCGGGATGCCGAACAGGCCCGCGATGCGGGCTTGGGCCATTGCGAGCGCTTGGCTCGGGGTGTCGATAGAGAGCTTGTCGCCGTACCAGGTGGCAACGATCGCGTGCGGCTCCATCGGATTGTGGTACTGCGCCGGCGTCTCGTAGGTCACATCGACCGTCCTGGCTGCTGCTGCCAGCCCAGCCTCCACGTCGCCGTGCTCCACGACCGCCGGGTTGCCCACCCCGACGGCGGGGGGGAGGAAGCTCTCGCCGGCATCGAGGCCAACACGCGCAGGCAGCACCTGGTATTTCGGCGCGAGCAGTGCCGCGCCCTCGGTGGCGGCCTCCAGAGTCTCGGCAATCACCACCGCAATCGGCTGATTGGGATAGCGCACGGCGTCGTCCTGCAGGAGCTCCATTCGGAACATGAAGGGATTGGTCTTAGCGTCCGGGTCCTCGGCCAAGGCAGGCTTGTGGACGGGCGTCATGACATCGACCACGCCGGCATGGCTCTTGGCCGCTGCGACATCGAGGAAGGTCACGCGGCCACGCGCGATACTGCTCACCGCCAGCACCGCAAACAGCATTCCGGGCGGATGGTGATCGGCGGCGTACGCGGCTCTTCCCGTGACTTTCAAAATGCCGTCGAGACGCGTGAGCGGCTGTCCGATATTCGAGCCATGCCGCAGGTGGGCAGGCGCTTCGGTGAGGCGGATGTCAGGCGACATGCTGCGCTCCAGGTCGGGTCGAGAATGGCGAGGCCGGCAAGTCGGGAATGCGCTCCGGCGTTCCCGCGGCCGCGAGCGTCAGCACGCGCACGACGATGCGAAGCGCGAGCTCGATCTTGTACGCGTTGTCGCCCGACGGCCTGGCCTCGGCGAGAGCCACCTCGGCGGCGCGCCGGAAGGGCCCGGCTTCGGGGGCCGCCCCTGCCAGCAGCGTTTCGGCCTCGCGGGTACGCCAGGGCTTGGCCGCGACGCCGCCGAGTGCGATGCGCGCCTCCGCGATCCGGCCGCTGGCGATGCGCAGGCATGCTGCCGCTGAGACGACGGCGAAGGCGTAGGAGGTGCGCTCTCGCACCTTGAGATAGCGAGCATTCCCACTAAAGGTGCGGGCCTCAGGCGCCAATCTCACCGCCGTGATCAGATCGCCGGGCTCGAGCATGGTCTCACGCTCCGGCCCCTTACCCGGGAGCCGGTGCAGGTCTTCCAGCCTGATCTCGCGCCGCCCGCTCCTTCCCTCGACCTCGACCACCGCGTCGAGCGCGACCAGCGGCACGCACAAATCGGAAGGGTGGGTGGCGATGCAGGCGTCGCTCCAACCGAACACGGCATGCAGGCGGTTTTCGCCGTCCCGCGCGTCGCAGCCCGACCCGGGGTCACGCCTGTTGCAGGCGGAGGACAGGTCATAGAAGTACGGGCAGCGCGTCCGCTGCAGGAGGTTGCCGCCGACGGTGGCGGCATTGCGCAGCTGCGCCGATGCGCCCGACAGGAGTGCTTCGGCGACGGCCGGATAGGCCTTCGCGAACGCCGCATCATGGGCCAGGTCGGCATTGCGCACGAGCGCGCCGATCCGGACGCTGCCGTCGCCCAGGGCCTCGATGCGATCGAGCCCAGGCAGCCGTGTCACGTCGACCAGCCGCTCGGGAACGCTCACGCGG
>JAFMSC010000200.1 GCA_017353825.1 Hyphomicrobiaceae bacterium
ATGCAGTCCCCAGCCCTTGCCGCCGACGAGCTGCGCCGTGCCGTCCGCAGCTTGCGGCTTAAGGGGGCGCAGATCGGCTCCAACGTCAACGGCCGCAACCTCGACGAGGGGACGTTCGAGCCTCTGTGGGAGGTCGCCAATGAACTGCGCGCCTTTATCATGGTGCATCCGACGCAGGTCGCGGGCGCCGAACGGCTCGGCGCGTACTACCTCGTGAATCTCATCGGCAACCCGCTTGACACGACGATCGCCGCGGCTTGCTTGGTGTTCGGCGGCGTCATCGAGCGTTACCCCAGCATCAAGTTCCTGATGGTGCACGGCGGCGGCTTCGTCCCTTACCAGGCGGGCAGGTTCAGGCACGGCTGGAGCGTGCGCCCGGAGCCTCGGGCAGGCCTGAAGGTGCCGCCCGACGCCTCACTCGATCGGCTCTATTTCGACACCATCGTGCACGGCCGGCCCGCGCTCGAGTTTCTCGTGTCGAGCGCCGGTGCGTCGCGCGTCTTGCTCGGAAGCGACTACCCCTATGACATGGGCACGCTCGAATGCGTACGGCAGGTGTGTGCACTGCCGCTTGCCGAGGCCGACAAAGCAACTATCCTGGGCCGCACGGCCGAGGCGCTGCTGGACGACGTTACCTAGCAAGCCTGCCGCGTCTTGATCTCACGGCGTTCGTATCGGGAGGAATCCATCATGCCCCAAGCCGCGGAAGCAAGGACGCCTGGCGCCAAGCGCGCGGGCCCGGGCGAGCATCACTTCGAGCTGGCCAGCGTCAACAGGATCAAGGGAGGTCCGGACTACTCGACGGCCACTGGAGCCTGCGTCGAGGGCGATCGGATGATGGTGGCCCTGATGCGGATGCCGGCCGGCACCGGCGCGGAGCCACACAGCCATCCCAACGAGCAGTGGATCTACATTCTGGAAGGCACCTTCGAGGCGCACGTCGGCGGCAGGGCAATCACCGCGCGGTCGGGCTCTGTTCTCTACGTTCCGGCCGACGTGGTGCATTCCGGAAGAGCGACACCTGACGCAGATGTGCTCTTCTTCACTGTCAAGGACACGTCGCACAGTCTGCATGGCCGTAAGGCCCCGTAGTCCTCTCGCCCCAGTGGGGCGAACTGTCGGGCAAGGGGAGCAACGGCCGCTCGAAACCAATGAAAAAAGCAAAATCATGGGAGGACCAATTGAGAACATTCCGAGCCGTGCTGTTGTGTGTGGTGGGTCTCATCCTCGGAGGGGTCGAGGCGAGAGCGCAATCGGCAGCTTACCCCGACAAGCCCGTCAAGATTCTGGTGCCGTACGCACCAGGCGGTGCGACCGACATCGTGGCGCGCGTCATAGGCGAGCAGATGCGCCTGATCCTCGGCCAGGCGGTGGTGGTCGAGAACAAGCCGGGAGCAAACGGCATCATTGCAGTCGAGGAGATGGCACGCGCGAAAGCCGATGGGCACACCTTGCTGGTCGGCAACGTGACGACCAACGCCATCGCGCCGGTGCTCTACCGGAAGAGATACAAGATCAACTACGACACCGACGTCGTTCCGGTGCAGCGCCTGGTCGACATCCCGGCATTCCTGCTCGTCACGACGACCAATTTCCCGCCCACGACGGTCGCCGAGCTGATTGACTTCGCAAAGAAGAACCCGGGCAAGGTGCGCTACGGCACCGTCGGCGCCGGCTCCTATCCTCACTACGACATGGCGTATTTCGCTAAGCGTGCAGGTGATCTCAACATGATCGCCATCCACAACAAGGCAGGCGCATCCGGAGTGATCAACGACATGGTCACAGGTGACACCCAGACCGCGTTCCTTAACGTGGCCTCGACCGCCGCCATGGTCCGGGCCGGCAAGATCAAGCCGCTGGCGGTGGTCAACCACCAGAGATTGCCCGAGCATCCCGATGTGCCCACGATGAAGGAGGTCGGCTACCCAGAAGTTGGCACGCTGGCGTGGCAAGCGTTGTTCGCGCCGGCCGGTACGCCAAACGAGGTGTTGGAGACGCTCGCGCGCGCCAGCGTCGCGGCGATGGAGGCGCCCGCCGCCCAGGAGATCTTCAAGAAGCAGAACTTCAATATCGTTCCCAACAAGTCGCTCGACGAGGCAAAGACCTGGCTCACCGGCGAGATGGCGGCCTGGAAGAAGATCGCCGACGAGGTGAAGATCGAAACGGCCGAATAGCTTGTCGGATGGTCTGGCACGCCACCTTGATGGAATGACCTGCCGCCCGGCGGCGCCCAGCGTGCTGCAAGGGTGGTGTTAGATCCCGAAGGACAGCAAGCCCGCCGAAGCGCCATTTGCCGACCCCGGGAGGGACAGATGACAGTTGACCACGCCAAGCCCAAGGGCCGGCTGCGTTGGTGGGTGGTGCTGCAGGGCAAGAACGTCCTGTCGGGCCTCCTGTTCATTGGCGTGGCCCTGTGCGGACTCTGGATCTCCCAGGATTATCCGGTCGGCACCATGTCGCGGATGGGCACTGGGTATATGCCGCGGCTGCTGCTGTGGATTCTGCTGGGGCTCGGGGGATTGATTCTGGCTTCGGGTCTGTGGCAAGCCGACCAGCCTGCGGTGACCGACGCCTCCCCAGGGGCTGCCTGGCGCCCGGTCGTCTTCGTCACGCTGAGCTTGGTGGTGTTCGGCCTCTCCCTCGAGCGACTGGGCCTCGTGCTGTCGATCCTGCTCTTGACAGGCATCGGTGCGGCGGCAGGGCGTGGCATGCGCCTATTGGAAACGGCGATCGCCGCGCTCGTGCTGGTTGCACTGTGCTGGCTGATCTTCATCGTTGGCCTGTCGCTGACGATCCCGGTCTGGCCTGGGTTCTAGACCGATGGAGCTCCTCCACAACCTTGCCACCGGCTTCGGCGTCGCGATGACGCCATTGAACCTGCTGTTTGCCCTCGTCGGCGCTCTGGTTGGGACGCTGATCGGCGTCCTCCCCGGCATTGGCCCCATTGCTACCATCGCCATGCTGTTGCCGCTGACCTTTCACCTCGAGCCGACCTCCGGCATCATCATGCTCGCCGGGATCTTCTATGGGGCGCAGTATGGCGGCTCGACCTCCGCCATTCTGGTCAATCTTCCGGGCGAGACCTCGTCGGTGGTTACCTGCATCGACGGGCACCAGATGGCGCGCCAAGGGCGTGCCGGAACGGCGCTGGCCGTGGCGGCGCTCGGGTCGTTCTTCGCCGGCTGCATGAGTACGGCGCTGATTGCTGCCTTCGCTCCACCGCTCGCTCTGGTGGGCCAATCGTTCGGCGCCCCGGAATACTTTTCGCTCATGGTATTCGGCCTGATCGCTGCGGTCGTGCTAGCGCATGGCTCGGTGATCAAGGCGGTGGCGATGATCGTTCTCGGGCTCCTCATTGGGCTCGTTGGCACCGACGGCCAGACCGGCGGCGTGCGTTTCACTTTCGGCATTACGCAGCTGAGCGACGGGATCGACGTGGCAATACTCGCCATCGGCCTCTTCGGCATTAGCGAGATCATCACAAACCTGTCCGAGGCGGAGGAAGAGCGCTCGATCCTGGCTCAGAAGATTACGCGGCTTTGGCCGACGCGCGAAGATTTCCGCCGCGCCTGGCCGGCAGCGCTACGCGGCACGACGCTGGGCTCGCTGCTTGGCGTCCTGCCGGGCGGCGGCGCCATGTTGAGCTCCTTCGCAGCTTACGCCCTGGAAAAGAAGGTTTCCAAGACGCCCTCGGAGTTCGGCCGGGGCGCAGTCGAGGGCGTTGCTGGACCTGAAAGTGCCAACAACGCCGGTGCCCAGACCTCGTTCATTCCGATGCTGACCCTGGGCCTTCCCAGTAACGCGGTCATGGCGCTTATGATCGGCGCGCTCACCATCCACGGCATCCAGCCGGGACCGCAGGTCATGACCGAGCGCCCGACCATGTTCTGGGGCCTCGTGGTCAGCATGTGGATCGGCAACCTGATGCTGTTAGTCATCAACCTGCCGCTGATCGGCGTATGGGTGCAGCTGCTCAAGGTTCCCTATCGCTTCCTCTATCTTGCGATCCTGCTATTTTGCGGCGTCGGCGTTTACACCGTCAACAATAGCCCGGCCGCGGTTCTGCTTGCCGCCCTTTTCGGTGTGGCCGGATACGTCTTCATGAAGCTGGATTGCGAGCCGGCGCCGCTGATCCTCGGCTTCGTGCTAGGCCCGCTCATGGAGGACAACCTGCGCCGAGCGCTACGCATTTCAGGCGGCGACCCAACGATCTTCATCGAACGTCGCATCAGTCTAGCCTTATTGATAGCGACCCTGCTCCTGCTGCTGATCCTCATCCTCCCATTCATTCGCAAGAAACGCCAAGAGGCGTACCAGTCTGAGGGGTAGGACCTAGACAGGTGTGCGCGTTCGACATCCGCGACCCCTACCGGCCCAAAGCGGGGTGCCGCCGAGGCCGGCGCGTGGTTGACCAGCGTTCCAACCGCGCCCAGGTTGTCCAGTCTTGCCGACGTGTGCGTGGATGCCCCCGGCCTCCTCTACAAGCAGCCACCGCGAGCGCGGACTGTGCACTCTCGAGCTTGGCGCCTGACCAGAGCGGACGGACCATAGATCCATCGGTATCTCGCACTATGCTTCCAAGTCTGCACGTGTGTGTGCCGGAGGCGGCCTCTCGGATCTCGACAGATCATGGCTGACAGCTATCCCAAGATCAAAGTCGCAGCGGTGCAGGCGGCTTCCGTCTTCCTCGATCGGGAAGGATCGACGGAGAAGGCGTGCCGGCTCATCTGCGAGGCAGGTCGCAACGGCGCGCAGCTCATCGGTTTTCCGGAAGGCTTCATCCCTGCCCACCCGGTCTGGTACCACAATCATACCGCGACCGGAGCGCTCTCCAATCGGTTAGCTATTGAGCTCTTCAAGAATGCAGTCGCCATACCCGGCCCGGAGATTGCGGCGTTGTCAGCCGCGGCGCGGGATGCCAATGCCTACGTTGTGGTGGGCGTGTGCGAGAAGGTTCCCAATACCATAGGCACGATGTTCAACAGCCAGGTGTATCTGGGGCCGGACGGCGCGCTCATTGGCAAGCATCAGAAGATCATGCCGACAGTGGGCGAGAGACTCGTGCACACCGGCGGCTTTGGCGATACCTTTGGGGCATTCCAGACCGGCTTTGGGCCGATGAGCGGCCTCATATGCGGTGAGAATTCCAATCCTCTGGCAGTCTTCGCGCTGACTGCAGAAGGGATCCGCGTCCACGTCATGAGCTGGCCCAACTACTTCCCAACGAGCGGCGATCCGATGCGAATCCGGGTCGCCGTAGACAGCCAAGCGTTCGCCCAGGTCAGCAAGGCATACGTGGTCTCGGCGTGTGGCGTTGTCGACGACGACATGATTCGTAAGCTTGAACTCTCCCCTGACCAGGAGAAGATCGTTCGAGATCCAAAATACTGCGGCGGCAGCGTGATCGTCGCACCCAATCTTCGTGTCATCGCGGGCCCCATGGGCGCCGAGGAAGGCATTCTCTATGCCGATTGCGACCTTGAGCTGTGCGTTGCGATGAAACTGCGGCATGACTTTGCAGGCCACTACAATCGGCCGGACATCTTCCAGCTCCACGTCAATCGAACGGCGCCACGGCTCTACACCGTGCACGACGAGCAGGCGCGCGCACTTCCGAGCTCGCAGGTCCCGCTCGCGACGGAGCCCTTGAAGCGCCTCGCCAATCCTCAGCCTCCGAGCGGAGATATGCAGAGAGGTTTGGATCAGATGCCCGACGGCCAAGCGCCTCTCGCTCCATCTGATTCATGACAATCAATCAAATTGCGCCCTTCGCCAGCGCACCTCCGAGCTGGCCCCGTGCGGGAAACGCCGAACAGGCCGGGCCCGATGCGCCGTAACAGCCCAAGTCGGGCGAGGTGCGGTTGTGCTCGTGCGGGATCCTCGCGGCAGATTGCTATCGAGCGGATCGGCAACGATCTTGCCGCCGTCGAGGAGCTGATACGCGCAAGGAGGGCCATTCCTTGCCACGCGGCAGATCCGGGGAGGGCGGGCTCTACGGACAAGTCCCGGCGACTAGTCGCCGAGACTGTAGGCTCCGTGCCAGAACACGGGCGGTTACCCGTGCAGCCGCGATAGCCGGCGCGCCAGCGATGGCTCGCAGCACCGGCGAGCGCAGACCATGCGATGCGCTCCATCCCCGCCTCCTTTGGGCCATCACCAACCGGTTCCCGATAAGTGCCTGCGTCGTCGGCGTACCCACTAATACTAAGCTAATCGCGACTTCGCGCCTGCGCGCTTTTCGGGCGGCTCCCGTCGGTGTGCGCGGATGGGCGCGTGATGCAGGTGCCCAAGAAGTCTCTGCCCAGAAAGCCTACACTCTTTGTCGGCGTTCGGGTTGCTACCATGACGGCCGCGCCATCGCTACAGTCCCGTGTACACAAACCCAGCCCAAAAATAGGGATGTTCGAAGGGTCGTTTGGCGCCCGGAGCGGAGTTGGTCTGCGGGCCGACCTCGCTGCCTGCCGCAAGTGCCTCCCACAGCCCCGCAAAGCGGCTCGAGGTAGAGCGCTGGCCGCTCGTCAGCACGCCGTTGAGGTCCGCGAGCTTCGTCCGCTCGATCTTGGCCTGGCGCGCCGCGGCGCCGACGTAGGCTTCCAGCTCGGCCCCGGTGCTGTTGCGCAGCCACGCCTGGGCCTGTCTGAGCGCCGTGGGCGGGGCGACGCCGCCCAGATGTAGGTCGTAGAACTTGGCCATCAGCAGCGCAGTAGCGAGGTCGTCCACCTGCCACAGCGAGCCCACCACGCCGGCGGCACCGGCTTGCATGAGGGTGGCGGGCAGACCGACGAACTCGTCGGGATTGCGGTCGATGTCGTAGAGCCCGGTCTCGCAGGCCGACAGCACCACCAGCCGAGGCCGGCCGAGGCTGCCGTGGGCCTCGATCAGCCGTCCGACGGTGAGGCGCTCGCCATCGCGCATGATGAGGCCGGACCGGCGCGCATCGTTCCAGTCGAAGGCGCCGTGGCTGGCGAAATGCCAATGGCTCTTCCCCTTGAGCGCTGCGATCACCAGGTCCGCCGTGGCCACCGACGTATCGAGCTTGAGCTGCGAACGGCCGGCGAACCGCTCTGTCACCAGCGCCCCTTCGATCTCCGCGAAGGGCAGGTCGCCCGTGGGGTTGATGACCGCCGCCAGCGAGGGCGTCACGGACGCTGTCGTCTGCGCAGCCGCGGCAGCCAGCGCCTCGAAGGATGGCACCTGCACCATCTCCCAGGTCTCCGCCAACCGCCGCTTGGAGGCTGGGTCCTGCGCAACGCCCAGTGGAAGCAGCCCAAGCGCCCCCGTTGGCAGGATGGCGACGCGCGCGCCCGGATTCAGGCCGCGTGCCTTGAGCCCCTTGTCCATGCTCTCGCCGATCAGCGCCCACAGCTCGGGTCCCAGCCCCTCAATGGCGGCTAGCCACTGCGCGTAACGGGGGCCCTGAGTTTGGTATGCGCCGAGCCAGCCGCCAGTGTTGCCATCGCCCCGCATCAGCTGGTCGAG
>JAFMSC010000201.1:0-778 GCA_017353825.1 Hyphomicrobiaceae bacterium
CTTGCAGGAATTGCAGAGCGGCCGCCAATCCTGACACGGAAACGCTCCCTTCATCTCGACAGAGGCTCCCGTAACACCTGGCTGGAGTTGCAGCCGGATCCTAGCCAACGGGCCTCGGCCGGGAACAAACTCACAAAATCCACGAAACCCGCCAGGGGACCGTTGCGTCGTGCCTCAGTTTGAATTGTAACAACGCCCGGCGCGCTTGACGGCGGCCGTTCTTGCCCCATGCTTGGCTCTAGGCAACGGGACGCAATGCATGACAGATGGCTTGCGCGAGGAGTTGGCCGAGGCGAGGCGAAATCTCAGTCGCCAATTGGAGGTTCTCCAGTCAGCGGCGACGCCGGGTGGCGATCCTCGATTGGCGCCCCCAGACAATCGAGCGCTCATTGCGGAACTTCAAAGACAGCTACGTGCGATTGATGACGTGATTGCCAACCTAGGGCCGGACCATGCCTAAAGGCCTCCAAGGCGTGAGGCCGTTGCAAGACTCGGGGAAAATTACCGTACGCTGACGGAGGGTGCTCCAGTCTTGACTTTCCCGCCCTCCGCCGCACTAGGCGGCGATCAACACGCGCCTGCCCTCGATGGGCAGCAAGGCCCAGTGCGGCACCTGTGCACCCGTGCACCTGTGCGCCGTGCTCGACGAACTCGACTTCGTAGGCAAACGGCGATGCCGTCCAGGGTCTCTTGGGGCTGCAGCAGGTGCCTCAGGTGCCACGACGCCCTGCTTGGCCTGGCATCATGGTCGGGCCCCGCATGACGCGCCACCGTCGTG
>JAFMSC010000201.1:788-7439 GCA_017353825.1 Hyphomicrobiaceae bacterium
GGGGGGGGGGGCCGCTGGTAACCGCCTAGGCGGCGGTAAGGGGTTTCGGTGGAGATAACGCAAATTCAACGCGCTCAACACTGACAGAAAGCCGGTGGATATCGGCGCTGATGTGCTCCAGCTGGACTTCAATCCGATCGAGCCGGGCCAGCTCCGCCAGATGCGCGCTCCAGATCTGGTGCGCGATGGCGAAGCCGACGGCGCCGACGAACAGAAATTCCCAAGTCATTGTCGCCTCCCACCAGGCGGTAACCCCACTCGCCGCTCGTCCACCTCCGGTCGCCTGAAGGCGTCCGCATGCTCAAGGTACGGTACGCGGTCACGCAGGCACCGGCTATCCATGACGATGCTGCCGACAGTAGGGGCCGTATTCGCCGGCGGCGCCGATCTGATCAAGATCAAGAGGTCGTTCCGGCACGGTGGAAGCCGGGGCTCCTGGTCGTTCGCGCCGCCAGGCCATGCACATCGGCTGTCGAGCTTCCCCCGGTCGTCCCGGCAAATGCGCCTCTGCTCGATCCGTATTGCTCGCTTGCTCATGCCGCCCTCCCCTCGATCTTCGCCTTGGCCAGCTCCTGCAAGCTCGCCGCCAGCGCCGGCAAATTGGCATCCTTGGCCGCATCCGCCAGCCAATTGGCCGTGTCCGCTATATCCAGGTCGAACCTCGCGCCCGCTTCTACGGCGTTGCGGTAGGGGTCTACGATCCGAAACCAGCAGTAGTTGTCGACGCTGCCCAGACGCCAACGCGACTTCTCAATCTGCAGATTGAGCCGTTTCGCCGCCCGCCTGATGCGGGCCTCTGCGGCGCGTTCGCTGAGTCTCATGATGCCTGCCTCCGTCATGTTGGCAGACACACTCCGAGCACGCTTTACAGCACACGGCAAGATACGTCCAAGGACTTTCCGCTCAAATCAGAAATGTACAATCAACACAGTACGCTCGCGCCCATCGACCTCGATGTGGACGCTGTGGGCCCCGCAGAAGGTGGTCAGCGCCGCGGGATTTGACGGTTGGGCGCGCCTCTCACGCGACTGTTGATGTTGCTTGAAGATCGATTGCGCCTTGGTACAATTTAGCGCTGCCCGAATTGGTCGATCGCGAATAGACTTGCGTCGGCGCATGCTGCTCGTCGCGCTCGGCTGCCGCTCAATCGTCGCTCATTGCGATAGCTGATACGTTCCACACCAGACGTCATTTCTCAAGGCGACAAGCGCCCCACGCCGAGGCGGGGAAGCTCCTCAAGCGCAAGGGCCGTCTTGTGGCGGGCGACAGCCAATCCCCCCGATGCCTCCAAGACCTGACATTGGTCGGCCGATTGGGGGCACCAAGCGAGCAAGCGTAATCGGCTGGAGAGCGAGCGGGGCCTACTCCCATGTCCGGCGGATCACGACGCCGAAGCCTTCGCGTTCGGCCTGTCGCCGGGCGAGCGCCATTCTAGTGCGGCTTTGCGCTGGCCGCTCCTGGCACGCTCTCGGCCTGCTCCATGAGCCGCGTGCGGCGCAAGGCGCCGCCAATCTCGTTGGGTGAGCAGGCATCCTGCTCTCATCTCGGCGCGGATAGCGGGCATTTCGCCGGCGCGCGTGCCTGGCACGGGTCAATGCTGGGAGCTGGGAACGACTGGAGCGTTCACACGGGAAGGGCTCGTGCCAGCTGCACGGACGCCGGGGGCATGCGCGCGGGATGCGCAACGCCCGGAGCGCCGTGCGGCGGCGCGGCGTTCACGCACGCAGCAATGACTTCTTGAGCATCACGTGGATGCCCTTGGAGCCGTTCACGGTCTGCGTGACGTTGAGGTCGGCGGCCAGGCTGCAGAGGGTGTAGGCGTCCTCTTTGGACAGGTTGGTACGCTCGCAGATCAACCTGATCATGTCGCGCAGGGCCATCACCGCGCACTGGTCTAGGTCGGGGTCCATGCCCATGGTTATGTAGTGTTCTGGCGTCTCGGCGCGCGGATAGGTGAAGGATAGGTCGTCACGCACGATCAACTCGAAGGTCCCTTGCAGGGCGGTCTCGATGGCGGTAACGCACACCTCGCCGTCGCCCTGGGCGCCATGCCCGTCGCCGCACGAGAACAGCGCGCCTTCAACGAAGATGGGCAGGAACAGCGTGGCTCCAGCAACCAGCTGCTTGTTGTCCAGGTTGCCGCCGTGCGCACGGGGTACAATGGACGTGATGCGACCCCAGGCCTTTGGCGGCGCGACAGCCATGATGCCGAAGAACGGCGCCAGGGGCAGCTCCAGCCCCCAAGGCAATCGGCCGACGTTGCGCTCGGCGTCGAGCGGAATGTGGATCAGCCGCATCTCGTGGAAGTCGTCCTGCAGCGTGCCGGCGAGCGGGCGGATCATGTTGTAGCCCCAGTCCTGGCGCAGCTTCACGTCGAGGATGCGCACCTCCAGCACCTGCCCTGGCTTCGCCCCCCTAACGGCGATCGGCCCTGTGAGGATGTGCGGGCCGCCCTCGAAGCGCTCCGCGCGCTCATGCACCTCGGCGAGCTCCGGGAGCACGTAGAAGCCCGATTTGGGAACGAACGCCGGCCCGCCGCTCACGGTATCGATGGTCACCCGGTCACCGCTGTCGATGGTCAGCACCGGCTTGCGCTCGGCGTCGAAGAAGCCCCAGTGGCAGGTCTGCGCATCGGCCTTCAGGTGATGGTGCATCGGCTCACTCCAAGCTTGGGGCACTGCGGGCGGAGCAAGAGGCCCCATTGTTCTTTAAAGGGACGCCTGCGCTCAAACCGCCCCGAGCGGCTCAAGCGCCGGCCGCTTGCCGATCCATCCTGCGGCGGCCTCGTAGGCGGCGCCGATGCGCAGCACCGTCGGCTCATCGAAGGGGCGCCCGACGATCTGCATGCCCAGTGGAAGTCCGCTCTTGGAGAACCCGGTCGGGATCGCCAGCGCGGGATTGCCGCTGACGTTGAACGGGATCGTCTGCAGCGTCAGCTTGGGCGGTGCGTCGGGAGGGAACTCGTCGAACCTCGGCGCGGGCGTGAGCCCGTTGGCGGTGACGATGGCGTCGAAGGTGCCGAGGATGCCGGCGTTGACCGCGGCGGACAGCTCGCGCCGCAGGCGCAACGCCTGCACCAGGTCCGCAGCCGACAGCGTCGCGCCGACCATCATGCGCTGGTAGGTGTACCGCGCGTAGTCGAGGGGGCGGCTGAGCAGGTCCTGCTCGTGAATGGCGTAGGCCTCGGCAACGAGGATCACGCGCCCGCAGGCGTTGAACAGCTCGAAGTCAGGCAAGGTCACCTCCTCGACATCGGCCCCGAGCTTGGTGAGCTCTTCGACTGCGGCGTCCAGGGAGGCGACGACCTCGGGCGATATTCCCGCCTGCGTTGCGAAGAACGACCGCGGGTAGGCGAGCTTGATGCCGGCCAGGTCCCGGCCGATCTCGCCCGAGAAGTCCGGGATCGGCACCTGCGCACTCGCGGGGTCGAGCGCGTCATAGCCGGCGATGACCTGCATGGTGAGCGCCGTGTCCTCGACCGTCCCCGCCAGCGGCCCGCAGTGATCGAGGGTGTAGGACAGAGGGAACACGCCGCGCCGCGAAACCAGGCCGTAGGTGGGCTTCAGTCCGACGGTACCGCAGTAGAAGGCCGGTCCGCGGATCGAGCCGCCGGTGTCGGAGCCCATGGCGGTGCGCACCAGGCCGGCCGCCACCGCCGCGCCTGAGCCCGACGAGGAGCCGCCGGTGAAGTGGTCGAGGTTCCAAGGGTTACGCGCCGGTGGGAACGGCAGGTCGAAACTCGGGCCGCCGAACGCGAACTCGTGGGTGGCGAGCTTTCCGAGCAGCACCGCACCGCCCGCCCTGAATTTGGCCTCCACGACGCAGTCCTCGGCCGGTACGTTGTCGATGAGCAGCTTGGAGTGGCAGGTCGTGCGGATGCCGGCCGTGGCGTAGATGTCCTTTAGCGCGTAGGGAATGCCGTGCAGCGGTCCCCGGTCGAGGCCCGCCTTCAGCTCGCGGTCGGCGCGCTCGGCGTCGCCCAGTGCGCGCTCCCCGGTGACGAGCACGAACGAATTGAGCAAGGGGTCGAGCGCGGCGATGCGCGAGAGCGCGTGCTGCGTCAGCGCGGCTGAGGTGAGCGTGCCGGCGCGCAGCCGCCGCCCGGCCTCCGCGATCGACAGCTCGTTGAGGGGAATGGTGGCGCTCATGCCGGTGCTCATGCCCGCTTGCTCCGTGCGAAGCCGGTGAGGCTGTAGACGTTGGAGGGCTCGGCGGCCGCGCCGCGTGGCTGGCGCAACAGCGCGGCCATGCGCTTCATGTCCTTGTACCCGGCGATGATGCCCGCCTTGCGATCGGCTGGCATCTCGGCCCCGGCCTTGGCCATCAGCACGTCGAGCTCGCGCTCCACGGCCCAATCGCTCTCATCCATGCTCACTTGCGTAAATCCCCCCACTGACGGCTTGACCCACGGGTGCACGCACCGACGCGGCCGTTGGCACCGCCCGATCGCGGCGCAGCCACTTGGTGCGACGCAAAACTGTAGCTGCGCGCGCGCAGCATCGCAATCCCCGTTGGGTTTGATAGGCGTGCCGCAAATGTGCGCAACAGCTTGAAAAAGTGGCACAAATATCAGCTCTTTGCGGAGACTCGAGACTTTTGTGCCTTGCGGCAGAATTTGCCTGTTGAGCCGTCAGACGGCGTACGGCGTGCGGCACCGACCAAGGGCCAGCCGGGGCCAACGAGGCCAGACGGGGGCTGGCATCGCGTTTGCACGAGCAAGCTGCCGCAGTCCCCCGCTGCCCCGGCAGCGAACCGCCGAGGTACTTCAAACATGGGCAAGACGAT
The DNA here is from genome assembly GCA_017353825.1 of Hyphomicrobiaceae bacterium. Taxonomy (GTDB): domain Bacteria; phylum Pseudomonadota; class Alphaproteobacteria; order Rhizobiales; family Hyphomicrobiaceae; genus AWTP1-13. The sequence continues at coordinate 5,574 of JAFMSC010000201.1, forward strand.
CATCAGATGGGCGAGCGCTGCTGCGATCGCGTGGGTTGCCGCACCGGCATTCGGGTTGGCGCCAGCCTACGCGGAAAGCGTGGTGCGCGTGGGCATGACGGCCGGCGACCTACCCGACTGGACCGGCCAGCCTGACCAGGGCTTTGAGGGATTCCGCTTTGTCGGCTGGACGCTGCACGACAGCTTCATCAACTGGGACCTGTCGCGCTCCGATCGCGAGGCGCCGCTGACGCCGGGGCTTGCCACCAAGTGGACGATCGACCGCGCCAACCCCAGGCGCTGGATCTTCGAGCTGCGCAAGGGCGTCAAGTTCCATGACGGCTGCGACTGGAATGCCGACAACGCCATCTGGAACATCGAGCGCCTGACCATCGACAAGGTGCCGCAATTCCACCCCGTGCACTTCGCCCGGCAGCGGGCGCGCACCAACTCGATCGAGAAGGCCGAGAAGATCGACGACTACACCATCGCCATCTACACCAAGACCGTTGAGTCGCTGTTCCCCTACAACATGGCGTACTGGATGGTAATCTCGAAGTGCGCGGTGGAGGGCGCCGGCAACGACTACAAGGTCTACGCCAAGTCTCCCTCGGGCACCGGCCCCTACAAGTTCGACAAGGTGGTGCCGCACGAGCGGCTGGAGCTGGTCAAGAACTCCGACTACTGGGACAAGAACCGCATCCCCAAGCACGACCGCCTCGTGCTGATCCCGATGCCGGAAGCCACCACGCGCGCGGCCGCGCTGATCTCGGGCGGCATCGATTTCCTCGAGGCTCCGTCACCGGATACCATTCCGCGGCTGAAGGCGGCCGGCATGAACATCATCACGCTGCCCTATCCTCACAACTGGACGTATCAGCTCAACTTCCAGAAGGGCCCGTTCGCGGACCTGCGCGTGCGCCAGGCCGCCAACTACGCGATCAACCGCGCCGAGATGGTCGACATGCTGGGCGGGGTGGCCATGGAATGCTACGGCGTGTTCACGCCGAGCCAGGCCTTCTATGGCAACCCCATCAAGTACGCCTTCGACACCAGCAAGGCCACGTCGCTCTTGAAGGAGGCCAACTGCTATCCCTGCAACGTCACCATCGGCATCTCGACCTCCGGCTCCGGCCAGATGCAGCCGCTGCCCATGAACGAGCTGGCGAAAGCCCAGCTCGAAGCCGCGGGCTTCAAGGTCAAATTCGAGGTGATGGACTGGAACACGCTGCTCGCCAGCTTCTGGGCCGGGTGGGAGAAGATCCCCAACGTGGATGCCATCAACGTGAGCCTGTCGGTGCTCGACCCCGTCTCTGGGTTTCTCAAGCACTTCACCACCTCCAACCGCGGTCCGGTGGGGCTCAACTGGGGCTGGTACCAGAACCGGGAGCTCGATCAGCTGGCGGACGAGGTGCAGGCGTCGTTCGACCCCGTCGAGCAGAAGCAGATCCTTCAGAAAATGCACGAGATGGTGGTGGCTGATGCCGGCCGAGTGTTCATCGTGCACGACCTCAACCCGCGCGCCCTGTCGCCTAGGCTCAAGGGCTTCGTGCAGGCCCAGAGCTGGTTCCAGGACATGACGCCGATCGTGGTGTCGCCCAGCACGAACTGAACCGCGGGCCGCGGCGGCGCCCGGCCGAGTTGCTCGACCGATGCTCCAGCCGCCGCGGTCCGCCCTGAGCGCCCCTGTGGGGGCGCCTAGTCGGAGGGCTTCCCACGTGGTTGTGACGACGGTGAGGACAATCATGCGATGGCTTGCAGCCGCGGCCTTCATCGCCGCAGCGGCAGGCGGCGCAGGCCTCGGCGCAGCGCCGGCGCGGGCTGAAACGGTGTTACGCGTGGCGATGACGGCGGGCGACATCCCCGACTGGACGGGCCAGCCCGACC
>JAFMSC010000558.1 GCA_017353825.1 Hyphomicrobiaceae bacterium
CCGCGACTTCATCGGCCTGCTCGCCTGGCCGAGCCTTGCCGGCATGACGGAGGTCTGCGCCGATCCGGATGCCCCGGACGACCCCGCCAGGCTGATCGCCTCACCGGCGGTACGCGAGCACGTCCGCGCCGGCATCGCACGCCACAACGAGGGGCAGGTGGGCTCCTCCATGCGAATTGCGCGCGTCCTCCTCATGACGGAGCCGCCGTCCATCGATGCAAACGAGATCACCGACAAGGGCTACATCAACCAGCGCGCCACACTGGAGCGGCGGCGCGCGCTGGTCGAGCGTCTCTATGCCGACCCGCCGCCGGACGACGCCATCGTGATCGACTGATATCCCGGCATCGCTGGTCGAGCGGCCGCGAGGCCCAACGTAAGCATTGAAGTGCCAAGAAGGACCGAGCATGAGCGAAGGCAGGATCGTCAGCCTGGCAACCGATGGTGAGATCGCCGTCATCAGCGTCAACAACCCGCCCGTCAATACCATCACGGCAGCGGTACGTCAGGAGCTGTCCAACGCGCTCGATCGGTTGGTTCGCCTGGCAGGCGTCAAGGCGGTGGTGCTCCGGTGCGAAGGCTCCACGTTCTTCTCCGGCGCCGACATCGGGGAGTTCAGCGGACCTCCCAGGGAGGCCGAGTATCGCTCGCTCTTCGCAAGGTTCGAGGCTCTGCCCGTGCCGGTGATCGCGACGATGCACGGCACCGTCCTGGGCGGCGGCCTCGAGATCGCGCTGGCCTGCCACTACCGCATCGCCGAGCCGCGGACGCGGTTCGGGCTCCCGGAGGTGACGCTCGGTATCATCCCGGGCGCCGGCGGCACCCAGCGTCTGCCACGTCTCATCGGCGCAGAGAGGGCGCTCGAGCTCATTCTCGGGGCGCGACCGGTGGATACGAAGATTGTGCTGGAGTACGGCTTGCTGGACGCCGTCATCGGGGGCGACCTGCAGGCGGCCGCCGTGAACTATGCGCGGCGACTGCTGGCCGAAGGCAAAGGCCCGCGCCGCACGGGCGAGCGCACTGTCGATCCGGCGACGGCCAGCCCTCAGATCGTTGAGCGCATGACGGCCTGTGCCAGAACGCAATATCCTAATCGAATGGCGCCGCTGACGGCGATCGAGGCGGTGCTGTCGTCCACGAGAATGCCGCTGGACGAAGGCCTGCTGCTCGAGGAGAAACTCGTCAATGGCGCCAAGGCCACGCCGGAATGCAGGGGGTCGGTCCATGTGTTCTTCGCCGAGCGTGAGACGCGCAAGGTGCCGGGCCTTCCGCCGGAGACCTGCAGTCGGCCGGTCAGGAAAGCCGCGATCATCGGAACCGGCACCATGGGCGGCGGGATCGCGATCTGCTGCGCCAATGCCGGCATTCCCGTGACGCTGCTGGATGCGGACGCGAAGGGGCTGGAGCGCGGGCTGGCCGGCATCGAGCGCATTTACGCCAGCATGGTCAAGCGCGGCCGCATGACCGCCGATGACAAGGCGCAGCGCATGGCGCTCATTGGCGGCTCGCTCGACTACGGCGCGCTCGCCGACGCCGACGTGGTCATCGAGGCGGTGTTCGAGAGCGTGGAGCTCAAGAAGAGGATTTTCGGGCAGCTCGACAAGGTGGCCAAAGCCGGGGCTGTGCTCGCCACCAATACCTCGACCCTGGACGTCGAGAAGATTGCGCTGGCCACGTCGCGGCCGCAGGACGTGATCGGCATGCATTTCTTCTCGCCGGCCAACGTCATGCCGCTTCTGGAGGTCGTGCGCACGCGGCACACCGCGCCGGACACCATCCGGACCGTGATGGACCTTGCGCGGCCCCTGCGCAAGACGCCCGTGCTCGCCAACGTCTGCTACGGCTTCATCGGCAACCGGATGATGGAGGGTTACGCGCGCGAGGCCCAGCGCATGGTGCTGGAAGGCGCAACCCGCGCCAGGTCGACAGCGCGCTCGAGCAATGGGGCATGGCCATGGGCATTCTCGGCGTGTTCGACATGGCGGGCATCGATGTCGGAGTCAACGTGCACAAGGCCAACGCCGACCGCTATCCCATCGACCCGACGTACTACCAGGCGGATTTTGCCCTCGTGGAAGCGGGGCGCCTGGGCCAGAAGAACGGCAAGGGCTACTACCGCTACGAGGCCGGCGACCGCAAGCGCCACGACGATCCCGAGGCGTTGGCCATCCTGCGGCAGCGGGCGAGCACGCTGCAAGTTCCCCAGCGCCAGCACACCGATGAGGAGATCGCCGAGCGCTGCCTTTACCCGCTGATCAACGAGGGTTTCCTTATCCTTGAGGAGCGTATCGCACTGCGTGCAGCCGACATCGACGTGGTTTGGACTAGCGGCTACGGCTTTCCGCGCTACCGGGGTGGCCCAATGTTCTACGCGGAGACTGTGGGATTGCCGGTCGTTCTCGCGGGCATCGAGAAGTACCGGGAGCTGCT
>JAFMSC010000202.1 GCA_017353825.1 Hyphomicrobiaceae bacterium
CGGAGGGCGCTGCAGTCAGTCTCGTTCCTTTCGCACGTTGGCCGCGGGTGCAAAATCTGCGTAGACTGCCGGCATGCCCGAGAATCCAACATTGCCGACGTTGGCGGCGCTGCTGGCCTGGCAGCGCGACATGGGCGCCGACGATGCCATCGGCGAAGCGCCGATCGACTGGCTGGCGCGCGGCGAAACCTCTCCCGGCCAAGCCTTCAATATTGCGAGAGCTCCCGTACGGCAGGCTTCGACGCCGTCAATCCCGTCACCAGCGCGGACCATGCCAAGCCCGCAGCCGTTAAACCCTCGCACAGGGCAGCCGAGCGCGGCCTTCCAGCCGCCGGCCCCACGGGGACCGCGGCAGTTTCCCGCGGCGACGGGGGATGCAGCACTGATGTCGGCACGCACCGCTGCGGGGCAGGCCCGTAGTCTGGAGGAGCTCAGAGCGACGCTCACGGGTTTCGACGGCTGCGCGCTGAAGGCGACGGCGAAGAACCTGTGCTTCTACCGGGGCGTGGCCCGGTCGCGGCTGATGCTGATCGGCGAGGCGCCGGGACGCGACGAGGACATCCAGGGCAAGCCGTTCGTGGGGCGCGCCGGCCAGCTGCTCGACAAGATGCTGGCGGCCATCGGGCTCAGCGAGGCGGACGTGCACATCACCAACATCGTCTACTGGCGCCCGCCCGGCAACCGCACGCCGACCCCGCAGGAGGCGCAAGTCTGCCGCCCGTTCCTGGAGCGGCAGCTGGAGCTGGTGGCGCCTGACTTGGTGCTGCTGCTGGGCGGCGCCGCCGCCAAGGAGATCCTGGCCGCCACGGACGGGATCATGCGCCTGCGCGGCAAGTGGCGCGATGTGACACTCGGCGCGCGCAAGGTGCGCGCGCTCGCCACGCTGCACCCCGCCTATCTCTTGCGCACGCCCGCCGCCAAGCGGCTGGTCTGGCGCGATCTGCTGGCCGTCAAGGCGGCGCTGGAGGATTGAACGCCCATCAGTGAAATAGTGAAATGGTGCGCTCGATCGCGAGCGAAGCGCTGTGAGCGCCGAGGGTTGGGTGTGTGGACGTAGGCGAGGATGCGGTCGGGGTCGCACAGCCGCCACGGCCTTGACGATTTTCAGGCGCGGCATTTATCGAAAACCGTGCACCCTTCGGCCCCGCTCGGGCCGCGCTGGCACCTCTCGATGGCAACCTCTCGATGGACCACCTCTCGATGGCCACCTCTAGATGGCAACCTCTCGATGGCCTGTACGAGAACCTTGATCGTGTGCGCACCCCCACCGCCACCTAAGGTGGCTCGGACCAGTGCCCACGGTTTATTGGCTCAGGCTGACTCTGCTATAACGAGCCCACTCTGCTATAACGAGATGCATGCCCAAGCTTGATCCCAACCGCCCCTTCGTCCCCGTCCGCATCGCCGTGCTCACGGTGTCGGATACGCGCGAGCTCGCCGACGACACGTCGGGCGCCACGCTGGCCGAGATGATTGCGTCGGCGGGTCATGCGGTAGCGGCACGTGCCATCGTCAAGGACGACGTGGAGGCGATCCGGGCGCAGGTGCGGGCCTGGATCGCCAATCAGGGCATCGATGTGATCATCAGCACCGGCGGCACCGGGTTCACTGGGCGCGACGTGACGCCCGACGCCGTGAAGCCGCTGTTCGAGAAGGAGGTGGACGGCTTCGCCACGGTCTTCCACATGATCTCGTTCGAGAAGGTGGGCACCTCCACCATCCAGTCGCGCGCCTGCGCCGGGCTGGCCCACGGCACCTACATCTTCTGCCTACCGGGCTCGCCAGGCGCCTGCCGAGACGCCTGGAACGGCATCCTTGTGCACCAGCTCGACAACCGCCACCGGCCCTGCAACTTCGTTGAGATCATGCCCCGCCTGGAGGAGCACCGGCGCACCGGTTAGTGCGGGGGCTAAGCGCGTGCCGCTGTTCAAACTGCTCATAAAGGCGCCCGACCTGGAGGCAGGGCACGCCGCGTGCGACGTGCTCGAACGGCTGGAGCCGGCGCCGCTCGCGGTGACGCTGTTCGAGGATGGGCCGCCCCGCTTTATCGTGGAGGCCTATTATGATGGGCAGCCCGAGGCAAATGCGATCCGGCGGCTGCTCGCGACGCGCGATGCGCGACTGGGCGCGCCCGCGCTCAAGGAGCTGGCCGACCAGGACTGGGTGGCGCTGTCGCAGGCGGCGTTGCCGCCCATTGCGGCCGGGCGGATTGTCGTGCACGGCAGCCACGACCGCGCCTGCTTCGCATTGCGGCGGCTGGCGGTGGAGATCGAGGCAGGCGAGGCGTTCGGAAGCGGGCACAACGCCACCACCGCGCTGTGCCTGGAAGCGCTCGATGCGCTGGCGCGGCGACGCCGGCTGCGGCGCGTGCTCGACCTCGGGTGCGGTAGTGGCGTGCTCGCCATCGCCGCCGCGCGTGTGGCGCCGGGAGCGCGTGTCCTCGCCGTGGATAACGATCCCCGAGCGGTGGCTATCGCCCAAGAGAACGCGCGGCTCAATCGCGTTGCGGGACGCGTGCGCGTGCTGCGGGCGAGCGGTTTCGAACATCCGGTACTGCGCCGCGCGCCGCCGTTCGATCTGGTGCTGGCCAACATCCTGCCAGGGCCGCTGATCGCGCTGACGCCGGCGCTTCACCAGGCGCTCGGGGGCGGAGGCATTGCCGTGCTGTCCGGACTGCTCGACCACCAGGCTCGCGAGCTGGCGGCTACCTACCGCGCCGCGAACTTTCGCCTGGTTCGGCGGGTGCAACGGGCGGGCTGGACCGCGTTTACGTTTGTGAGACGCTGATGGTTTGCTCCCTTTCGTTCTTGCCAACGCGGCCCGGCGGGAGGAAAATTCTTGATGGGTGTCAAGACCTGCCGTTCAGGTGCCGGCCTATGCCTGTCGCACCAACGAAGAGGAGGATGACGCCGTGCACGCCACCCAAGTTGAGGAATACGCGCGTCAGCTGCTCGAAGCGCACGGCGCGAAGGCTGCTGCGGAGGCCGCGCAGAAGGCCGCGGCGTTCGAGAGGTCGGGCGACAAGGAGCAGGCCGAGGCCTGGAGGCAAATCGAGGCGGCACTGCTGCTGATGCGCGGAGCGAGTCAGAGCTGAGCGCAGTTTTCAGGTTAGGTTAACCCAACTTTCTCCATGCCGGCATACAGCGCCACATTGCCAATACGGATTGTTTGGTGACGGCCTTCGGCCCGGACCCCTACGGACGCCAGGGCTGGCGCTCCTCGCTACGGTCGGCGGCGGTGCGCTCGGCGCTGCGGCTCATGGCGATGGCGCGCGCCAGGGCCGTCAGCGCCTCCCTCACGCCGCGGCCGGATACGGCAGACAGCACCAGCGGCTTCTTGCGCGCGGCGGCTTTCAGCTGCTCGGCCTTGGCGTCGATGGCGGCCTCGTCGAGGGCGTCGCACTTCGTCAGTGCCACGATCTCCTTCTTGCGCGCCAGGCTGGCGCCGTAGGCCTTGAGCTCGGCGCGCACGGTACGATAGGCGCCGGCGATGTCGTCGGCGGTGGCGTCGACCAAGTGCAAGAGCACGCGGCAACGCTCCACGTGGCCCAGGAAGCGGGTGCCAAGGCCAGCGCCTTCGTGCGCGCCCTCGATCAAGCCAGGGATGTCGGCCAGCACGAAATCCACCTCGCCCGCGCGCACCACGCCGAGGTTGGGATAGAGCGTGGTGAAGGGATAGTCGGCGATCTTCGGTTTGGCGGCGCTGACGGTAGCGAGGAACGTGGACTTGCCGGCGTTCGGTAGGCCGACGAGGCCTGCATCGGCGATCAGCTTGAGGCGAAGCCAGACGGTCAGCTCCTCGCCGGGCTGGCCGGGGTTGGCGTGGCGCGGCGCTCGGTTGGTCGACGACTTGAAGTGGGCGTTACCGAAGCCGCCGTTGCCGCCCTTGGCAAGGCGCACGCGTTGGCCAGGCTTGAGAACCTCCGCCAGCAGCGTCTCCTGGTCCTCGGCCAGCACCTGGGTGCCCGGCGGCACGGGGATCACCAGGTCCTCGCCGTCGGCGCCGGCGCGGTTGCGGCCCATGCCGGCCTGGCCAGCCTGCGCCTTGAAATGCTGGCGGTAGCGGTAGTCGATCAGCGTGTTGAGGTTGGCAACGCACTCCACCCAGAGGTCGCCGCCCTTACCACCGTCGCCGCCGTCAGGCCCGCCGAACTCGATGAACTTCTCGCGCCGGAACGAGACGCAGCCGGCCCCACCGGCGCCGGAGGCGATGTAGATCTTGGCCTGGTCGAGGAACTTCATGGGCTATGCCGTGCGGAATGCGGACTTGACCAGCTTGGTGTTGACATGCGGAAATTCCCTGCCGCGCGGCCTGGCGAAGACGAGCGTTTCCGTGTTCCGGACAAAGCCCAGCTTCTCCTGAACACGCAACGAGGCGGCGTTATCGGCGAAGGCACCGGAATAGACGGTGTCGCCGACACCCGCAGCAAAGGCTGAGGCCAACAGACCCCGTGCCGCCTCTGTTGTATAGCCATTGCCCCAGTGCGCTCGCCCCAACCAGAATCCCAGGTGCGGTCCGGGCCCCCGTAGCGGGAGCAGAGCAGGGTTGATGCGCATGTCGATGACGCCGATCACGGCGCCGGCGTGCGTGATCGCAAAGGCGGTCGTCGTCAGGTCGTCCGGCGAGCAGGAGCCAATGAAGTCGACGGCGTCCTGCAGCGTGTAGGGCCACGGCGGCTGGCTCAGCCAGCGCATCACATCCCAATCGGCGATCTGGGCGCGGATGGCCTCGGCGTCGTCGGGATGCACAGGCCTGAGCACCAGCCGGTCGGTGCGAATAGCATCAATCATGGACGCTCCTGCCCGCCCTGAGGGGAACCCGACGCCTTACCCGACGCGCTCCCCGCACCCCGCGGTCGGCTTCAGGCTGGCCGACCGGCGAGGCGGCTCAGCCACGCCCGCCAGCGCCCGGCGCTTGCGGCGCGCGCCATAACGGGCTGCGCCTGCACTGCGTACCTGGCGGGCAACCAGTAGGTCACAGCCTCGACCTCGTACCCGCGTGCCGTGCAGATGATGCGGCCGCGTCCGGTTGGCTCGAAGCCCAGCTTGCGCAGCACACCGGCGGAGGCGTTGTTGTCGACGAAGTGCGAGGAGGTGAACCCTGGCAGCCGCTTCACCTCAATGCCGTAATGGACGACGGCGCGGGTGGCCTCGGTGGCGTAGCCTCGGCCCCACCACTCGCGCCCCAGCCAGAAGCCGAGCTCGGCCGTGCCCGAGCGGCGCTGGTAATAGCCCGCGCCGCCGATCAGGCGGCCCTCCAGCTCGATGGCGAAGCGCACCTCCCGGCGCCCCGGCTTGAGCCAGCCCCGCGCCTGGCCCTCCGACAGGGGGTGGGGGATGTCGCTGGTCATGGAGGCGACGCTCCAATCGCCGGCCAGGCGGGTGAACTCCTTGGCGTCGCTCCGCCGGAACGGGCGCAGGACGAGGCGATGGGTCGCGATGGTTACCATTGGGAGGCGCAAAAATGGGTTCGTCGGACCTGCGGCACTGCGGGCGGCCGCCGGAAGGACGGCGCAGGCCACCATCATCCCGCGAAACCCTGAGGTCGCGCAAGCGTCCCCGCCGGGCTGGCGTTACGACGCTGTTGCCTTGGCCGCTGGCTTAACCGAGACGTACACGCGCCCACCGCGCTTGGTGGCGAACTCCACGCTGCCCTCGGTGAGGGCGAACAGCGTGTGGTCAGTGCCCATGCCGACGTTGGCGCCCGGGTGCATCTTGGTGCCGCGTTGGCGCACCAGGATGTTGCCAGCCAGGACCTGCTCGCCGCCGTAGCGCTTAACGCCGAGCCGGCGTCCCGCCGTGTCACGGCCGTTACGCGAGGAGCCGCCCGCCTTCTTGTGTGCCATGTGCTCGTTCTCTGCTCTCTGCGGCGGGCCGTCAGGCGCCGACGATCTCCTTGATGCGAACCACCGTCTGGTGCTGGCGGTGGCCGCGCTTGCGGCGCGAATTCTTGCGACGGCGCTTCTTGAAGGCAATGACCTTGGGCGCGCGGCCCTGCTCGACCACCTCGGCCACAACCTTGGCACCCGGCACCAGCGGGGTGCCGACCTTGGCCTGCAGGCCCTCGCCGCCCAGCATCAAAACGTCGGTGAACTCCACCTCGGCGCCCGCATTGCCCGCGATCTTCTCGATCGTCAGCTTCTCATCCGCGGCGACGCGATACTGCTTGCCGCCGGTCTTGATGACAGCGTACATTGTTAATTTTCCTGCGATTTTCTCGTTCTTTGGCCGGCAGGCCGGCGGCCGGCGCCGAGACTGCGGCGCACTATTATCGAGACATCCCACAAAGTCAACGATGTGCGGAAATACTTGCGCGCGCCCACACGCTGTATTGGCCGGACCAGCTCAACCCATATCGGCAGGTCATCGAGGCCAGGGCATCACCTCGCCTGGGGTGCCCTGGCCTGCTCTAGTATGCCAGCACCAGGCCGGCGGTTGCGGCCAGGGCCAAGGTCCACAGGGCGTCAACGTTGAGCCAGGCACGCCTCAGGATGCCGACGCCGGCCCATTCGTACACCAGCAGCGCCACCAGGGCCGTCGTCGCAAGCATGGCCAGAGTGTGAACCCCGACCCCGACGGAGGCCGCCGCAATCGGCACGCTGAAGCTGGCTGCGCCGGTGCTGTCGGGCAGGCAGGAGGACATTAGGGCTGGCCACAGCATGATGCCGGCGCCGTGCGCGGTGGCCATCAGGAACGACCAGGCGGCGAGGCCGAAGAGCCCCGTCTGCATGCCGAAGCGCACGCGGTGCCGGTGGCCGTAACGCCAGTGATAGGCCGACCAGGCGAGCAGGAGGAGGGCGGCGCCGACGCGCACGGCGTCGCCGGGTACCAGGACGCCGGCGATCACCAAGAGGCCGGCCACGACCGCGATCGACAGGGCATGGCCGATGGCGATCGGCACCAGCGCCGCGAACACGGTTGCGCGGCTCTGGCGGTTTAGGCCCAGCGCCACCGCAAACAGCCAGCCCATCGCCGGGTTCAGCCCATGGAAGGCGCCAAGCCCCGCCAGATACAGTGTTGGCCACGTGTCGGTCATCTGGATCGCGAATGGCAAGTGGCGCGTGGGAAGGGGGAGAGGCGAATGGATGCTGCACCCATGTTCGGCGTTGGCCATTCGCCTCCGGGGTCAACGCATCACGGATAACAATAGGAATCCGACGAGCAATCGCCACCTTCTAGGCGCACCTGGTGCGGCCGGTGCGGGGCAGGCCACGCAACGAAGAACCGCTCGTCGAAGGCGATGCCGCCTTGCGCCGCGGCGTCGAGCTTCACCATCCACCCCTCGATACCGGCAGGGTAGAATTGCGAGTCGATGGCGCCGTAAAGTGAGTTGGTGAAGTACACGCGCCGCCCGTCGCGGCTGATCTCCACCATCTGGGGGCCGCCACTCAATTCAGTTCTCAAGGCGCCATTCTTGGCACCGGGATGCGT
>JAFMSC010000559.1 GCA_017353825.1 Hyphomicrobiaceae bacterium
CGCTCGGTGAGCTTCGCCGGGTAGGGCCCGAGCTGGTGTGGCGAGCGCAGGATGAGCGCGCCGTCCATGCGGCGCTCGACCACCACGTCGCGCGGGCCGAGGCGCACCGGCCTGAAGTGCGGCGTGGCGGGCGGCGTGCGGTGCGCTGGATCGGACATGATTTCCCCCGGACCTCCTCCAAACCTCTTCCCGGCAACGTAAGGCCTGTTTGCGGGCAAGGCCAGCGCGCCAGCCGCAAGCCGGCGTTGGCGGCTTCGCCATGGCGGCGCACGGCCGTCTTGCCCCGTCTACCAGCGGCGGCAGCCGCGGTTCCAGGCGTAGAGCAGATCGGCGAAGCGGTCGTAGACAAAGCGCGTGATGGGGCGGACCACGGGATTGCCCGCCAGCGCCGCGAGCCAGGGCTCGCCCGGCGTCAGCCGCCAGACCGCGATCGCCACATCGGCGCCGACGAGCAGGCGCCCATTTGCGTCAGTGGCATGCAGGCGCCGGCGGATGTCTTCAAGCGTCGCCCCGTGGCCCACCAGGGCCTCTGGCTCCAGGTTGATGTCGCGGAACGCGATCCGTCCGGATTTGACGGCCACGATCAGCTTGTCACGCTGGCGCCTGATGCCCGCGTCGCACACCGGGCAGCGCGTGTTGTACCAGACGGTAAGGCGCGGCGTGATCATTGGATCCATCTCGGCCCCGCAGACGGCCTAAAGGCCCTTCGATTGCTCCGAGCCCCACATCGGCTCTGTCGCCGCAAAGAGGCCCGGACGCTCACGGCGCGCCTCGGAACACGCCGTCGGTGCAGAACGACCGGCGAGATAGATGTGGGGCGGGGGCACGGGCGTTACCTCTCGCTGTGACGCGCACCAGAACCGACTACCGGGCTACTCGCAGCCACGCGGCACTGCGGGTAGTTGATTCAGAAGTCGACCGTTACGGGGCGGCAAAAAATCGCCGGCCACCGCGCCGCGCCAGGCTTGTCGTTCGGTTTTCCTGACGGGGCGCGCCCCGCGGTTTGGCCAAGGACGCCACGCCTCAAACAACCATCACCCCCCGCATCCCGGTGCGGGGCCCGCCAGTCGCACCGACGACCATTGCCGACCCGTTGCAGACAAAGGCCGCCGAGAATTTGGCCTCGGCGGCCATCGCGAGACCTGCTCGGCCAAGTGCCCTAATTGTCGAGGAAGCTCCGGAGCTTCCGGCTGCGGCTCGGGTGCTTCAGCTTCCTGAGTGCCTTGGCCTCGATCTGGCGGATACGCTCGCGCGTGACCGAGAACTGCTGGCCCACCTCCTCCAGCGTGTGGTCGGTGTTCATGCCGATGCCGAAGCGCATCCTCAAGACGCGCTCCTCGCGTGGGGTGAGGCTCGCCAGAACCCGCGTGGTGGTCTCGCGCAGGTTCGACTGGATCGCTGCATCGATGGGTAGCACGGCGTTGCGGTCCTCGATGAAGTCGCCCAGGTGGCTGTCTTCCTCGTCGCCGATGGGCGTCTCCAATGAGATCGGCTCCTTGGCGATCTTCAGCACCTTGCGCACCTTCTCGAGCGGCATGGCGAGCTTCTCGGAGAGCTCCTCCGGGGTCGGCTCGCGGCCGATTTCGTGCAGCATCTGCCGGCTCGTGCGCACGATCTTGTTGATGGTCTCGATCATGTGCACGGGGATACGGATGGTGCGCGCCTGGTCGGCGATGGAGCGGGTGATCGCCTGCCGGATCCACCACGTGGCGTACGTGGAGAACTTGTAGCCACGGCGGTACTCGAACTTGTCCACGGCCTTCATGAGGCCGATGTTGCCCTCCTGGATCAAGTCCAGGAACTGCAGGCCGCGGTTGGTGTACTTCTTGGCGATGGAAATGACGAGGCGGAGGTTCGCCTCCACCATCTCCTTCTTGGCTTGCCGCGCCTCGCGCTCGCCCTTCTGCACCGCCTTTACGATGCGGCGGAACTCGGTGATCTCCAGCCCGGTCTCCTCGGCGAGGGTGCGGATCTCCTCGCGGATCGCCTCGATGTTCCTGCGCTCGTTGCGGACGAACGGCGCCCAGCGGTTCTTACCGGCGAGGTTCGCCATGCGGTCGAGCCAGCCCTGGTCCAGCTCGTTGCCGTAGTACTCGTCGATGAAAGTCTGGCGCGGTACGCCATAGTTGTCCGCGAGCCGCATCAGCCGGCTTTCCAGTTGCACCAGGTTGCGGTTGATGCGGTAGAGCTGCTCCACCAGCATCTCGATGCGGGCGTTGTTGAGCGAGAGGCTCTTTACATCCTTGATGATCTCTTCGCGGATCTTGGCATAGGCGCGCTGTTGCTGCGGCGCGATCTGCTCGTTCGCCACATGCATCTCGACGCGCTTGTCTTGCATCTTCCGCAGCTTGCGGTAGGCGGCGGCGATGTTGTCGAAGGTCTCAAGCACCTTGGGCTTGAGCTCGGCCTCCATGGCCGC
>JAFMSC010000203.1 GCA_017353825.1 Hyphomicrobiaceae bacterium
ATCGCCGTTGGCCTTGGTGCCGGCATCGGTCATGACAACCTGGCCACGGAAATTAAGGGCCAAGTCTGCGGCGTCGACGGTGGCAAGCGTGGTGAGGCCCTCGGACGGGACCCCGCCGGCGCGGATCAGGATGCGGCCCGGCTTGGTGCTGCCGGCGCGCCCCGCGGGCACGGCTTCCGGGAACAGCAGCGCAGTGATCTTGCCGGCGTCGCCGGCGTCGATGGCTGCCGTTACGTCGGCGCGTCCGCTGCGCCAGCCGCCGGAGCCGCCGTCGAAGCGGGCATTCACCTTCACGGTGGCGCCGCCACTCTCGCCGTTGATGGTCAAGTCGGCCGACGTGGCGGTGCGCGCACCGAGCGTCAGGTCCCCGGCGAGACGCAGCGGGGCGATCACCCGCTCCCGGCCGTCACCGGGGCGGAAGGTAGTGGGAACACCAAGCAGGGCAGCGAGCGGAGCGATGCTGTCGGGCGCGTCCGCGGTCACGAGGCCGCGGACGGTTCCTTTGGGCTGCGCGGCGAGGCTGTCCACCTTGCCGTCCAGCTGCAGGGCGAAGCCGCCGTCGCCCGCCAAATTGAGCGCCAGTTCCTTCAGCTGACCGCCCTTTGTCACCAGCGCGGTACTAAAGTTGCGGTAGGTGCGGGCGGTCGTGACGAGCTGCCCGGCTTTCAGCTGCAGCTCGAGGTCCGACTGCAAGAGCCGCGCCACCGCACCATTGGCGTCGGCGCGCCGATCATCCGGCTTGGCGAGTTGCGCCCGGCCCAGGAGTCCGACAAGGTCGACGAGGCTGAGGTCGGCCGGCAGCACGGTTCGGGCATCGAGCTTGGGCCCCTCAAGCGCCACGGTCAGCTCCGGCCGGCCGGCCCACTGGTAGCGCCCACCACCCTTGAGCGCCGTACCGGCCAGGGTGCCGGATAGGTCACGCACCGCCACCCCTGATGCATCGAGTGCGAGGCTTGCACGCAGCTCGAACGGGCCGTCGGCGTCAGGCGAGAACGCCACCCCGTTGCCACTCGCCCAAACCACGAAGCGACCCGCGCTCGCACCCTTGAGGCCGACGCTGCCCTTGAAGGTGGGTCTGTCGGCCACGTTTGCGACCTTGCCCGTGAGGTCCAAGTGGCTTCCGCCTGGGAGGCTACTGCGCAATTCCCGGATGTCGAGAGCTCCGGCGGACTGCGCGAGGCCGAGGCGCACCGGCCCGATGGTCTCTCCGGCCAGGTTGGCCTGGTCGATGACAAGGTTCATCCGCGCGACGGCGTCGCCGGGAAGCAGATCGCGCACCCACGTCGCCAGCTTGACGACGTTGGTGCCTGGTCCTGCGCCTTCTGTCGCGCCCGCCAGCCGATCGAGGTCAAGCCAGCGCGAGGCGAGGTCCATATCGACCGCCACCGGTGTGCGCCAAACCGCCCGCGCACTGCCGGTGACGGTCTGGGCCCGGTCGCCCTGCTGGAAGGTCAAGGTCAGATCGGAGAACACGGCGCCGCCCGCGTCGGCCTTGATCGCAGCCTTCACCTCCAGCGGCGTCTCGCCGCTGTCGATGCTGGGCTCCTCCAGCGCAGTGCTCGCGCGCCGGGAGGGACCGCCGGGAGGGGAGCCGGCGATCGGCAGGCGGGCGGTCAGATCGCCCTCGATCCTGGTCTTACTCATGAGGTCCACCGCGCGGGCGTCGAGCACGTAGGAGGCGCCGGTGTCCAGCAGGCGCAGTGAGACCCGAAGGGGCACCTTGCCGTCAGCTTCGGGCACGCCCGTGCCGATCCTCACCTCGCGGGTGGCGCCAGCTGATGTGAAGGTGCCGCGAAAGGTGTAGGGCCCATCGAGAGCCGGGGCTGACAGCTCGCCGTTGACGCCATCGAGCCGGGTGCGCTCCACCCCGTCGGGCCCGTGCAGAGCCAGCACGCCGTCCACCACCTTGAGCGATGTGAGGGTGACGTTGGCGGGCATGTACCCTGTGGAGCGCAGCGCCTGGGCGAAACCCTGCCAGTTCCAGCCACCGGCGGCATCGAGCGCCACGCGCAGCACCGGGCGCTGGAACTCGATCTCATTAGCTTCCACGACCCCGCGCAAGAGCGGCGCGATGGAGAGTTTCATGCTGAGGCTCTCGGCCTTGAAAAAATGCTCGGTGAGCGTCGCCGAGGTGTCGGCAATGCGCACTTTTTCGACGCGAAGATAGGGTGTTGGCAGCAGGTTCAAGGTGACGTCGCCGTCCACCTGCACCTCGCGCCCGATGACGTTCCTGGCCTCCTCCTCGAACGCGCTGCGGTAGCTGTTCCAGTCGATGAAATAAGGCACGGCGAACAGCGCACCCACCACCGTGATGACGAAGACCGCTATGGCAATGAGCAGATTGTTCACCGGGCTGCCCCCCACATGCGCTGGGCCTGATGGGCTTGGGAAGCCAGCGGTCTAGCACAGGTTTCAGCTCCGGGTCAGACCCCTCGCCCGTCAACGTGCAATTTTCAATGAAGGGGCAGCGCGAGGATGGCGCAATTCGGGCTTTGCATGCGAGGAGATGGCACCGGGGGGTCTGTCCGAGACGCCGACCCATGGTCGAGGGCTCGGGCCTCTTCATTGTTGTTTTGCGGCTTGCGCGCACGGGCCCCCTGGAACGCCTGGACTCCCCTGGAGCCCTCTGGACTCCCCAGGGACGCCACTCCGGAGGCCACTGTGGACTCCCTGGACTCCTTGGACTCCCGGGGCCCCCTGGGAGCCCAGCCTCGAGCTGTGGGAAGGGCTAGGGGTCAGGTTGCTCGGGCCTCTAAGGTGCTATAGTGCGGGCCGATGCCTCCGACTCGTAACCCATCGGCCGCCGCAGTGGCCGGCCCGTCGGCGCCCGCGCGTTCCAATTCCGCCCGCGCGCTCGCCCGCGTGGCGGCGACGGCTCCATACATGGAGGACCTCAACCCAGAGCAGCGCGCGGCCGTTGGGGCTCTCGACGGCCCCGTGCTGGTGCTCGCTGGCGCCGGCACGGGCAAGACGCGCGTCCTCACCACCCGCATAGCCCATATCTTATGCTCCGGCCGGGCGCCGGCCTGGCAGATCCTGGCGGTGACCTTCACCAACAAGGCCGCACGCGAGATGAAGGAGCGCGTGGCCCAATTGGTCGGCGGCGTGGAAGGCATGCCGTGGCTCGGCACCTTCCATGCCGTCGGTGTCAATATCCTGCGCCGCCATGGCGAGCTGGTGGGCCTCAAGTCGGGCTTCACCATCCTCGATGTTGACGACCAGCTGCGCCTCGTCAAGCAGGTGATCGAGGGCGCCAACCTCGACAAGGACCGCTGGCCCGCGCGCCAGCTCGCCGCCCTCATCGACAGCTGGAAGAACCGCGGCCTCACGCCCGACAAGGTGCCGCGCGGAGAATCGTTCGGTTTCGCCGAAGGCAAGGGCGCGGCGCTCTATGGCGCCTATCAGGCGCGCCTCAAGGAGCTGAACGCCGTCGACTTCGGCGACCTTTTGCTGGAGGTGATCCGCCTCCTCCGCGACAACCCGGACGTGCTGGCCGACTACCAGCGCCGGTTCCGCTACATCCTGGTCGACGAATACCAGGACACCAATGTGGCCCAATACCTGTGGCTGCGGATGTTGGCCGGCAGCGCGTCCAACATCTGCTGCGTGGGCGATGATGATCAATCCATCTACGGCTGGCGGGGTGCCGAGGTGGACAATATCCTGCGCTTCGAGGCCGACTTCCCCGGCGCGCGCGTGATCCGCTTAGAGCGCAACTACCGCTCGACCGGGCACATCCTGGCAGCGGCCTCAGGCCTGATCGCCCACAACAAGGGCCGCCTCGGCAAGACGCTCTTCACCGACGATGCCATGGGTGAGCGCGTCAGCCTCACGTCGGTGTGGGACGACGAGGAGGAGGCGCGTGTCATCGGCGAGGACATCGAGGCGCTGCGCAAGTCCGGCCACAGCCTCAACGAGGTCGCCATCCTGGTGCGGGCCTCCTTCCAGATGCGCGCCTTCGAGGACCGCTTCGTCACCCTCGGGCTGCCGTACCGCGTCATCGGCGGTCCCAGGTTCTATGAGCGCCAGGAGATCAAGGACGCGATCGCCTACCTGGAAGTGACGCTCAACCCGGCCAACGACCTCAAGTTCGAGCGCATCCTCAACGTGCCCAAGCGCGGCCTGGGCGACACCACGCTGCGCCGCATCCACGACCTGGCGCGGGCCCGCGGCGGCGTGGCGCTCTACCAGGCCGCGCGCGAGATCGTGGAGACGGAGGAGCTGCCCGCCAAGGCGCGCAAGTCCCTCGCCGACGTGCTTGCCTGCTTCGAGCGCTGGCGGCGCGCCTTGGACGGCATGAAGCACACGGAATTGGCCGAGCTGATCCTCGACGAGTCCGGCTACACGCACATGTGGCAGCAGGACAAGAGCCCGCAGGCCCATGCCCGGCTCGAAAACCTCAAGGAGCTGATCCGCTTCATGGAGGAGTTCGAGACACTGCAGGGCTTCCTTGAGCACGTCGCGCTGGTGATGGATGCGGACGCCACCGACGGCTTCGACCGCGTCTCGCTGATGACGCTGCACGCCGCCAAGGGCCTGGAATTCGACGTGGTGTTCCTCCCGGGCTGGGAGGAGGGCCTGTTCCCCCACCAGCGCAGCCTCGACGAGAACGGCCAGGCCGGCCTTGAGGAGGAGCGGCGCTTGGCTTACGTCGGCCTGACCCGGGCCAGGCGCAAGGCCCACGTCAGCTTCGCCCAGAACCGGCGCAACCGCGGTCTGTGGCAGGCGGCAGCTCCCTCGCGCTTCGTGGACGAGCTGCCGGAGGAGCACCTTAACATCCTCGAAGCCCGCAGCCCTTATGCCGGCACCACCATGGGCCGCGGCAACCGATATGGACGGAGCCGGTTCGACGAACCGGGCGGTGGCTTCGCGAGCGCGTACGCTACACCGGGCTGGCAGCGCGCAAAGGAGCAATGGGGACGCTCGGACCGGCGCCGGTCTGCCGGTCCCACGACGATCGAGGCTAGGCTGGTGGCCTCCTCCACCGCCGGCGGCGCGGGCTACGCTGCGGGAGAGCGCGTGTTCCACGAGAAGTTCGGCTACGGCCGGATCGCCGTAGTGGACGGCAACAAGCTCACCGTCGACTTCGACAAGGCAGGCCGCAAGCGTGTGGTCGATGGCTTCGTGACGCGGGTGTGAAGCGGGGCGATGGGGGTCGTCCCCTGCGCCTCTGCGCGCCATTTGCGATTTTGGCGGTTGTTGTGAGGGTCTGACCTTAACATACTGTCGCCGCCATTTTTTCGTCTCCTGCCTCCCAAGGAGGCACGAGGCGGTTTTGCGAGGGGTGCGGGGATGGCGGCGGCCGGCAGGTCCAATGCGATCGACGGGGTGGGCGCGGCGGTGGTGCCGGCGGAGAAGGTCGCAGCGGCGGACCCGCACGCCCAGGCGGCCAGCAATCTCGGACGCGAGAAGTTCCTGCCCGTCACGCGCCACGCGCTGCTCGACCGCCTCACCGTGCCGAGCCTGTGGCCGAAAAGCGACCAGGTCAAGGCGCGCCGCTTCATGCGCTACCTCGACTACTGGCGCCGCCACGGCTACGCGGCGAAGTTGCTCGACCTGGAGCAGCTCTACGAGCCGTTCAGCCCCGACACCGACCTATTGCAGACGCGCCGGTTCACCGCCGCGGAGCGCCGCGCCATGCAGCAACGACTGGTGGCGCAGGTGGCGGAGCTACTGATCCAGGGCAACTTCACGCGCATCGCCCCGGAAGACTTCCACATCATCCTGACCCAGGATTCCCACTACGGCCTGGACCTGCAGGTCGATACCGACGCCTTCGAGGAGCTGCTCATCTTCTACCGCGGCGCCACCACCATCACCGAGCGGCATCGCGACATCCGCAAAGCCTACATGGGCTGGCGGGAGGTGAAGGTGCCAGTGTTCCAGCGGCTATTCATCCTCTTCAAGCTCAAACCGTCCGAGACCTGCGTTGAGGAGCTGATGCAGCGGCAGAAACTCGATCGCAAGAAGGCCGAGGCCGTCGTGCGCCGCCAGCGCAAAATGCTGCCCGATACCGTCCGTAGCGACTATGTCTACATCAAGCTGTTCAAGAACATGCCGCGCTCGGACGTGGAGATGGCCTTCCCCAACACCCGCGTGCGGTTCCGCCTGTTCGACAAGATCAAGTTCGGCGTGACCGCAGGCAGCGGCCTCGGCGCGGGCGTGGTGAGCACCGCCGGCAAGCTTGCGCTCCTCAGCAATCCCTACACGCTGATGATCACCCTGGCTGGCCTCGGCGGCATCGCTGTGCGCCAGGCAAGTAACTTCATCGCCCAGCGCAACCGCTACATGGTGGTGCTGGCACGCAACCTCTATTTCCATTCCATGGCCGACAACCGCGGGGTGATGACGCTCTTGGCCGATCGCGCCTCCGACGAAGACATCAAGGAGGAGATGCTACTCTACACCGCGCTTGCCAACGCCCAGGTCAACATCCGCGAGCTCGACGACGTGGATCGCACGATCGAGGAGTACTTGGCCAAGACCTTCGGCGTCGACGTTGATTTCGACGTGACCGACGCACTATCGCGCCTGAAGCAGGAGGGCGTCGTCGTCGAGCTTCCCGACGGCACCTTGCAGACGATGCCCCCCCACGAGGCTGCCCTCCACATCGACAAGCTGTGGGATTCCTGCCTCGACAATCTGCCGGACATCACCACCTCGGGCGAAGGCGAAGAGATCGAGCGGCACGCGGCGGGCTGAACGTGGAGCGCCCCCGACATTACGGCGTGATTGGGCGATGGTGAGCTTCGCTGGACGTACCGGAGCCGGAAGTACGCCATGCGCGCGCGGACGATGATGGGCACGCGTGTGCCGATACCGACCTGAGCCAGCCCCTTGCGGGGTCATGGTCGAGGTCATGGCCGAGGTCATGGCGCCCCCCGCCTCAGATCAGCGCCAGGAGCAGAAGGCCAATGCCGAGGACGGCAATGTTCCAAATCAGCGACCGCACCAGGAACACCCCTGCGGCGTAGAGCCCGAGGTAGACGAGACGCGCCCAGAAATAGAGCTGGGCGCCCCATTCCGTCATCCAGCCGTGGCGCCCGGCTGCGTGGGCCATGAGCACCGCCGCCGCGAACAAGGGAAAAGTCTCAAGGAAGTTCTGCAACGCCCGCTGCAGCCGGCCCGCCACCCCCGTCAATGCCGGCTTCGGCTCGTCGCGCGCACTGGCCGTCCAGAGATATCCCCGCTGCAGGCTTGCCGCATGCGAGGCCAGGACGATCTGCACAAGGCCAAGGACAACGCTGAGGGCCAGCATCTTGAACTCGATCGTCATTGCCGCTCCATCGTTGATCAGGGCACGAGGCTAGAGACGGGAATTTTCCCCGAACATGGCCAAACGCCGCGTGGCAGGAATGCGTCGCCGCCGTGGGCGCGGTCACAATTGACCAGCGATTCCCCAGCGACTG
>JAFMSC010000560.1 GCA_017353825.1 Hyphomicrobiaceae bacterium
CCACCCACGGCGCCATGGCCGGCGAGCTTGAGAAAGACCGGGAGCCGGGCCTGCTGCTGACGCCGCCAGACAAGGCCACCGAGGTGGACGACGGCTACCTCTCGACCTCCGAGATCGCCGCCCTCAAGCTCGACGCCGACTGGGTCATCCTCTCCGCCTGCAACACCGCCGCCGGCAACGCCTCTAGCGCCGAAGCCCTCTCCGGCGTCGCTCGGGCCTTCATCT
The DNA here is from genome assembly GCA_017353825.1 of Hyphomicrobiaceae bacterium. Lineage (GTDB taxonomy): Bacteria > Pseudomonadota > Alphaproteobacteria > Rhizobiales > Hyphomicrobiaceae > AWTP1-13. The sequence continues at coordinate 226 of JAFMSC010000560.1, forward strand.
ACGCCGGAGCGCGCGCGCTCCTGGTCTCGCACTGGGCGGTCTACTCGGACGCCACCGTCAAGCTCGTCACCATGGCCGTCGGCGAGATGGCCCGCGATACGGAGGTTGGTCGCAGCGAGGCCATGCGCCGCGCGATGGTGGCGCTGATCGAGAAGGGCGCCCCCAACGAGGCGCACCCAGCCTATTGGGCCCCGTTCGTGGTAGTAGGGGAGGGCGCGCCGGCATCAGGGGGATAGCCCTGCCCTTTGCAAGCTTCATACGAGCTGCCCCGGCCGCCTGGTCCGTGGTGAGCGACGTCGGTGGCGCGCGCGGCCGACCGGAGCCACAATCCACTCTCGACCAGCGTGACATCGTCGTCTAGAGCTTGTTGATCTCAAGAGGGAGAGACGCCGGGAGAGAGGGCTCGCTCGATCCGGCAATGCTCGAGTGCGACGCGGGATGGGTCCAGCTCGCGTGGCGCTTCCTCGACTTCGAGAAGGAGAGCGCCTTGGCCAAGTGGTCTCGAGCGCGCACCGAGAATGCACCCCGCTCGCGCAAGAAGATGATCGTGGCCCTGGGGCGCAAGCTAATCATTGCCTTGTGGCTCTTCGTGGGCGATGGCGTGGTTGCCCGAGGGCTTCGTTCTTCGTCCCGCACAGTGAAGGGAGGTTGCTCAGAATACCTGAACGGTTTCGGGGGACATGGACATCAAGTTAAAGTGGGTCCTCGCTCGGTTTGGACGGCTCCGGGATTACAACCGGGAGGCCGCGGCGCGAAGGCTCTTCGACTCCCGGCGCGTCAGCTTCAGGTGCCAGCGCCTGGTGAGCGACGAGAACTTCGCCGCGATTCGTCGATCGCCACTGGGACGGCAGTGAAAGCCCTCGTCCTCCCCCCCCCATCGTCGCGCCGTCCCCGCACAAGCCCCGGGTGGGCATTTCGCGGCGCACCCCCTCGCTTGATCATGCCCAGTCCTGGTCGGTCGGCGCCTATGCCTGGTCGATGGACGCCCATCACATCGCCAGCCTTGGGAGGCCCGGCGTGGAGGGCGTTCGCGGAGGTGTCCTCACCCATCTGTTCCCGGATCGATTCGATGTGGTGTTCTGCCTGAGGTCCTGGAGCACATCGCCGACGCGCGCGGCTTCGCCCAGCGACTGCCCACCAGCGCCAGGCACCACCTGATCGTGTCGATGTCCTGCAAATGGGACGCGAGACCGCTCACCCTTTCACGTGCACGACCCCCGTGGATGAAGCCAAGATGCTCGCCTGGTGCGAGCCTCCAACCCGTTTCCACCAGCAGCAAACGCGAATGGAACTGGGCCCATACGGGCGCGCATGATCTGCGTCGACGCGCGGGACTGGGGTGTGGTGTGGGGTCGCTCGCGCCAGACCCGGTGACGCCCCGCCAAACCCACAAGATGTCCGTGCGAACCCTCAAGATGGGTGAGCGGACGGGCATCTGCACAATTCCGCAACACGAGCATCGCCGAAACTCCTGAACTTGCCGACGATGGCTGCACGCGGGGGGCTTACGCCATCGCCCATGCCCCTTGCTTCGAGCCTCCTCCACCGTCTCCCGCTTAAGAACCCGGCCGGCGGGCTCATTGCCACCGCCGCACTGATCTTGGCCCTCGATCCCATCCGTTGGCTGGTCTCGACTTGGCGCGATCCGGCCTACGATTCCAACGGCTTCCTCGTGTTCCTGGCGGCGGCGGGCCTGCTGGCGTGGAGCAGCGCCAGCCCAATCATCGATCCTCAACGGCGCCGGCGCGGCCTGGGGCTCCGCCTGATCGCGTTGTCGGCGTCGGTGCGGCTCTCCGGCCAATTGCTCGCCATCAACACCATCGGCGCGCTCTGCCTGGTCGTTGACGTCTACGCGCTCGGCCTGCTCATGGGTCTCGGCGGGCGGCGGCGGGCGGTCTCGCCGGCCTGGCTCGCCGTCATCTTCGCGTTCAGCCTGCCGCTGGAGCGCATCGTCCAGCGCAGCGTCGGCTACCTGCTGCAGCAGGTCTCCGCGGCCGGCGCCTGCGGCGCGCTCAGCACCCTGTACGACAGCGTCGTTTGCGAGGGCGTGCGCATCGTCCTTGCCGGCAAGGACGTGCTCGTCGACCTGCCCTGCTCCGGCGCGCGGGCGATCCTTCTCACGCTGCTGGCGTTCGCCGCCGCTGCCGCGGTGTGCCGTCCGCCGCCGCTGCAGGCCGCGGCGGGGTTCGCCAT
>JAFMSC010000204.1 GCA_017353825.1 Hyphomicrobiaceae bacterium
ATGTAGGGCGCCATGCCGCGTCGGCAGCGTTGCCCTCCCGTGAAGCGCCGCCCAGCGGTGCTCGCGTCCGTCAAGAACCCGCCAAGGACGAGCCGCCGCGCGGGTGCCGCCGCGACCCTTACCTGACCGATCGTCGGCGAGTTCATATGGGCGCTGGAGCGCGCGATCTTTGATGAATGGGTCGTGGTTGACAATGGATGTTCAGGTTGGTCAGCTGGCGGTGTCACTTGGGAAAATGCATCGCCAATGCAACTCTTGCCAAGCTCACGTCTGACCTCGAAGACCCATGAGGTCGAGGACTTGGTGGCGGCACAGGAGCTCTTTCACAGCAGGGGGTGGACCGATGGGCTGCCCATCGTGCCCCCGACGGAAGCGGCGGTGGAGGCATGCCTCGAATGGGCCGGCATGGGGCCCGACCAGCTGATAGGCATCGAGCCCGTGCGCGAAGCGCCCATCACGGCCGAGAAGCTCGCCGTCAACGCCGTGATGGCAGGGTGCCTGCCCATGCACTTCCCAGTCGTCGCCGCGGCGTGGCAGGCCATGCTGAAGGAGGAGTTTCTTCTGCATGGTGTCACCTCGAGCACCGGCGGATGCGCGATCCTTGTCATCATCAACGGACCGGTACGCCTGGAGATCGGTGCGAGCGGAACCTTCAACGCGCTTGCCAATAGCGACCGAGCTACCGCGGTGATCGGCCGCGCCATCCGGTTGGCGCTGATCAATCTGATGGACGTGCGTCCCGGCGCCATCGACCGCTCCACGCTCGGGCATCCTGGCAAATACTCCTACTGCCTGGCCGAAGACGAGGAGGATACGACCTGGCAGCCCCTGCACATTCAGCGCGGGCTGCCCGGGGGATCGTCGGGGGTGACCGTGTTCGCGGCCATGGCCCCGCGCCAAATCATGAACGAGTGGACCACCGATCCAAGGGAGATCTTGGAAACCTTCGCCGCGGAGATGCGGGCCAATCAACTCCACTATTCGATCTACGGCGGCAACTATGTGATCATCATTGCGAAGCAGCTGCGTGACCACATCCAGTCGGCCGGTTGGTCAAAGGGCGACATCGGCGAGTTTCTGTTCGAACGAGCGCGGGTGCGTCGCGCCGATTGGGCCAGCGTCGGCAAGGGCTCAGTGGTCCGGGACCGCGCAGCCAAGATGCATCCGGCGCTGCAGTCGCCCGACGACCTGCTGGTCGTTGCCGCGGGCGGCCCCGCCGGCGGATTCGGCACCGTCATCCCGCCCTGGATGGGCAGCAAGACGCGGGCCGTAACGGCCGCTATCGGCGCCTGCGTCGACTGCGAGGCCTAGACGGATGACGCGTTCCGCGTGGAGGAAGGGAATGCGAGGAGGGCAGAAATGAGAGTGCTCGACCCGACCAACGAGATGCGAGCGGCTGGTGTGCAACGCGCGCCGAGGCTGACATCCCTGCAGGGTCTGACCGTCGGCATCATCAGCAACGCCAAGGAAGGCACGAAGGGCTACTTCGCCCACCTCGACCGGCTGCTGCGCGAGGAGATGGGTGTGGCCCAGGTGGTGCTGCGGGAGAAGTCCAATTACAGTGCGCCTGCCGATCGCCACATCATGCAGGAGACCACGAACTGGCACGCGGTGTTTGCCGGTGTCGGCGATTGAGGGAGCTGCTCGTCGTGCAGTCTGCATGACACGGTCGCAGTGGAGCGCAAAGGGGTCCCCGCCGTCGGCGTGATGACGGCGCGCTTCGTGAGCGCGGCCGAGCTCATGGCGCGTGTGCTCGGGGTGCCAGACTTCGAATTTGCGGTGATCGGCCACCCGATCAGCAGCGCGTCGGATGAACGGCTCGCCGAGTATGCGCGGGCGACGATCGCGCAGGCCCGGACGATTTTGTTGAGGCCTTAAGCTTAAGGGAACTGTAACTCCGGATGGCAGCTGCGCCGGGCGAAACGCGGCGGTGTTGTGTGGACGAGCGACGAGGCTGCCTCTCGATGTGGCGTGAGGGCAAGGCAGCATCTCCCGGCGGCGTGGCTGGCCTCAAGCTTGGAGGTGCCGTTGGCGATGGCCTTCTCCGACCCAGCCGCAGCAAGGGCGTCGGATAGGCCGACTGCGCGATCCGGGAGCCGCCCGCACGCGCCCGTGTCAGCGTTCGATGCGCGTGATCTTCGAGCCTTCCAGGGTCAGATTGTACATGAGCCCCTTGCTGTCGAAGATGAAGCCTATGATCGGGCTGGCTACGCGGTTTGTATCGATCGACCCACCCGCGCCCACCGTTATGATGGCCACCGAGGCGTCGACGCCAGCTTTCCAACCGTGCGTGCGCCGAAAGCTCGCCAGCGCCTCCGGCGTGATGAACACGATGATGACGGTTCGCGCCTGCGCGCCGAGCTGCAGCCCGATCGAGGCGGAAACGATGTTGTAGTAGTCGATCGTTCGCTCGCGCGTGACCAGCGCCCCCTCGCCGTATTCGCCGCCGATGCCGATGCCCGCCTTGATCACTGACGGGAACACGAGAACTGCGGCGGAGCGCGCGACAAGCTCACGCGATCCGTGCACGCGCGCGAAGAAATCGCTCATTGTGGCCCGAATGTCGGCGTCGATGGCCGCGGCCGAGCTCGCCTCGCTCCTTGGCACCACACCCGCGACGCCGAGCGTGGCGAGAAGCCCGAACCCGAGCGCCCGTCTGCGGTCGATCTTCACCATGACGATTCCCCCGGTCACACGACAGGTGACGTTAGCCGTGCGGTGGGGCGACAATGAGGCTTCGTTGACTGATGGTAAACGATACGCCGGCGCGCGGCTCCGGCTTGCCGCCAAGGCGCGTGTGCTACGCCCCCGATCGAGCGCTCGGCGCTGGGCCGGGCTGATGCTGGGCATGCCGCCACTGGGTGGGGAGGTTCTGAATGTGTGCCTTGGCTAGAGGCTGCGGAGCGCGGCGCTCCTGGCCTGGAGCTGCTGACGTGGCCCGATCTAGGGGACCGTCATCAGCGGCGTGCGGCGGCTGCCTTGGTCAAGCCCGTGCTCCACAACTGCGCGGACCATCTCCCCTCGACCTTTGGGCGTCAGGCGAGCATTGTTGTGGGTGTTCATTCGGTCCCCCGGCGGATCACTGAGGTTTGGCGACATCAGCGTTCCCGGTTCGGACCGAATGGACAACCTCCTGAAGAGTCACAAGTAACTAGCTGATTGGGGTGCCGCCACCGGGATCCGTTGGAGATAGCCGGCGTTGAGGGTCTTGCCGGGTGCCAGCGTGAACGACGCCTTGCTCCTTTTCTTAAGGTTGCCGCTCGGGCGGCACTTCGCGCGCCGGCGAGGAACTCAACGCTGCTTCGCTCAGCCAGTCAAAGCAGGCCGTGGCACTCATCGAGCTGGCGTCGCCGACCCGCTCTGCACCCCCTGGCGGCCGGCATCGGCGTTGCGCGAGGGCAACGATTTCGACCTGGTCCAAACCACGCGCATCGAGGAGCGCACCGGCAGCGAAACCGCAGTGGCCGAGCGAACGCGGTCGCGGCGAGCACCAACTTACCCAGCAGCGTGATGCGGCGTTCCGCGCCCGCCACGCTCCCACTGGCAATTTCGCCTATTTTCCTGGCCGGCGGGTCAGCCACCAGGCCTCGGGTGGAGAGAAGCGGCCGGCAGCGTCCTCGATCACCTGGGCGGCGCGGAACAGGGTGGCCTCGCCGAACGGGGGTCCGATCAGCTGCAGTCCCAGCGGGGTGCCCTCCGAGGAGAGGCCCGCAGGCACCGAGATCCCCGGTAGGCCGGCCATGTTCACAGGCACGGTGAAGATGTCGTTGAGGTACATCTGGATGGGATCGCCGAGCACCTCGCCGATGCCGAACGCTGGACCGGGTGTCGTGGGTGTGATGAGAACGTCGACCTCGCCGAAGGCGGTATCGAAGTCGCGCCGAATCAACGTGCGAACCTTCTGCGCCTTGAGGTAGTAGGCGTCGTAGTAGCCCGCGGACAGCACATAGGTGCCGATCAGGACGCGACGGCGCACCTCGGCACCAAAACCTGCCGCGCGCGTGGCCTCATAGGTGCCGATGAGATCGGCGCCGGGCTCGCGCGCGCCGAACCGCACCCCGTCGTAGCGCGCGAGATTGGATGAGGACTCGGCCGGCGCCACGATGTAGTAGGCAGGCAGAGCATACTTGGTGTGCGGCAGCGACACCTCGCGCACGGTGGCGCCGCCCGCCCTGAGCCAGGCGATACCGCGCCGCCAGAGGTCCTCGATCTCGCCCGGCATGCTGTCCACGCGGTATTCTTTCGGCACACCGACCTTGAGGCCCTTCACGCCGTCGCTGAGGCCCGCCTCGTAGTCCGGCACCGGAGCGTCGACTGAGGTGGAATCCTTGGGGTCGGCGCTCGCCATGTGACGCAGCATGATGGCGGCGTCCCGCACCGTCTTGGCGATGGGCCCGGCCTGGTCGAGCGAGGAGGCGAAGGCGACGATGCCCCAGCGCGAGCAGCGCCCGTAGGTGGGCTTGACGCCGACCGTGCCGGTGATGGCGGCTGGTTGCCGGATCGAGCCGCCGGTGTCGGTAGCCGTGGCCGCGAGGCACAGGTCGGCCGCCACCGCGGCCGAGGAGCCGCCGGAAGAGCCACCGGGCACCAGCGCCACGTTGGAGCCGTGCCGGCGCCAGGGGCTCACCACTGGGCCGAAGCGGCTCGTCTCGTTGGACGAGCCCATGGCGAACTCGTCGCAGTTGAGCTTGCCCAGCATGACGGCGCCCGCGTCCCACAGGTTCTGGGTGACGGTGGACTCGTAGGTGGGGATGAACTCGCCCAGGATGTTGGAGCAGGCCGTGGTACGCAGCCCCTTGGTGCAGTAGAGGTCCTTGATGCCGATCGGCAAGCCCTCCAGGGGCCGCGCCTTGCCTTTGGCCAGGCGCTTGTCGCTGTCGCGCGCCTGCTTCAGGGCGATCTCGGGGGTCGTCAGCACGTAGGCGTTGAGCGCGTCGTTGCCCTGTTGGATGGCGGCGAGGAGGGCTTTGGTGAGCTCGACGGCGGAGAACCGCCTTGCTGCGAGACCCGCGCGTGCCTCCGCGAGCGTCAGTTTGGCAAGGTCGCTCATGTCCTATGAAAACCTAACGAAGCCACGGTGGGGTCGGGGGCGGCAGTCGAGGTGCGCCAGCCGACGCCTGACTGCCGCAACCCGGCTCCCATGAGACTTGGCACATTGCACCTAGTTTGCTGCCCAGTCCTATTCCACGACCTTCGGCACGAGGAAGAAGTGGTTTGCGCTCATGGGGGCGTTCTTGACGATCGCGTCAGCCATTTCACCGTCGTTCACCACATCGGTGCGGCGCTTCAGCGTCATGGGGGTTACGCGCGTCATGGGCTCGGCGGTGGAGGTATCGACCTCATTGAGCTGCTTCGCCCAGTCAAGAATGCCGGACAGCTCCTTCTTGAGGGCCTTGGCCTCGGCATCGGTGACCCTGATGCGGGCAAGATGCGCGATCCGCCGTACCGTCTTCTCGTCGATCTCCATCGCCGCCCCCAGAACCGCTTCCCGTCTCTGACCACGCGCCCGCCAACGTGGCCGGCCGCACGCGTCCCCCCGTGTACGGCCACATCCATCGCGAGGCAAGTCCGCGCCGGTCGCCCCGGTCGCCTGTCAGCCGCGTCCGGTGAACCTGCTCCAGAAGGGAGCCCAGATGTTGGAGAAGTCGTCGGTCCAGGCGCGCAGCGGCACGCCGTTCGAGCCGCCGTCGTCGAGGTCCAGGGCACCTTCGATCGAGCGGTATGGCTGGAGGACCGCCTCGCTCTTGGCGAATACCACCACGGTCGAGCCGGTCTGCCCGTAACCCTCCCCGCCTCCGTCCTGCATGGCGACACCTGCGGTGCCTTCCGGCAGCTCCTTCTGGATCGCGCCCAATACGGAGTTCAAGTCGAGGTAGCGGTTGGAGGTATGCAGCAACACCACTCCCTCCGGCTTAAGCTTGTTGAGGAACAGCTGCACGGCCTCCTTGGTGAGCATGTGGACCGGGATGGCGTCGGACGTGAATGCGTCGATGATGAACAGATCGAAGCTGGAATTGGGCTCCTTGGCGATGGTCAGCCGTGCATCACCGATGGCGATGTCGATGTCGGGCTGGCACTTGGAGACGAAGGTGAAGTTCTTGGGGTCCTTGGCGATCTTGATGACCGTTGGATCGATTTCGAAGAACCTCCAGGTCTCGCCCTCCTGCTTGTGGCAGGAGCTGGAGCCGGTGCCGAGGCCGACGATGCCGTAGCGGCCCTTTTCCCCCTTGGCGGCCAGGATCTCGCGGCGCTTGGCGATGGTCTGGCCGATCGGGCTGCCCGGATAATAATACGTCGTCGGAACGGTGTCATCGACCTCCTTTCCGTCATCGTCGTAGATGCGCTGGGCGCCGTGCAGGGTGGTGCCGTGCACCAGCGTGCGGTAACCGGTCTCGGGCGAATCGGCGACGCGGTAGACACCGAAGAAGCTGCGCCGCGTGATCTGCGAGTCGGCCTGCCGCACGGCCGAAGGCAGCGTGACGAGCGCCAGGCACATGAGGCCGGCCGCCATCAGTTGGCGCGAGGCGAATTTGACGTTGGCTAAGAGCACGGCCGCGAGGACCATGACCACCAGTGGCGTCAGTCCGACGCGGGCAATGCGTGGGTTGTTGTCGAGGTAGGTGGACAGCCAGGAGCCGGGTTGCAGGAGCACGATGAGCAGTGCTCCGAGGACGGCGATGAGCCAGAGCACAATCGCCTCGTCCTTCACATTCTGCCGGTTCTGGCCAAGGCTGAGCGCGCCAGGCCGGCACGCCATGGAGGCCGCAAGGAGCAACGGGTACTCGTAGATCTCGCTGAACAGCTTGGGCGCCACCAGGGCGGTGAACATGCCGCCCAGGGCCCCGCCGAACGACATCCACAGGTAGAACTCGGTGAGGAAGGCGGGAGCTGGCCGTGCCTCGTAAAGCGTGCGATGGGCCAGCATGGCCGCGGTGAAGAACACCATGACGCCGGTGAAGCTCAGGATGAACCAGTCATGCGTCTGGAACGATAGCGCGATGAGCGCAATCGCCAGCGCGATGAGGTGCAGAAACAGCAGCGCCTCGCGCGAGATCAGCGGCTCCTCGCGGAACACCAGCACGAATGTGAGCAGGTAGATCGCGAGCGGGAACACCCACAGCAGCGGAGCCGAGGCCACGTCGGTGGTGATGTGCACCGTGAACGCCGTGACCAGCGCGGCGGGGACGAACGCCAGCCCGATCCAGGCCAAGCGGTTGGCCCAGGTGGGCGCCGACGCGGTCGCCACAGTCTCGTTGGCCGGCGCGGCCGCCGTCTCAGGCACGCCGCTCGCCTGCGCTGCCCGCATCAGGAAGAACGACGAGCCGATGGCCAGGACCAGCAGCACGTAGGTGTAGGCCCACAGGTATTTGAGTTCGCTGAGGCCGAAGGTCGGCTCCAGAAAGAA
>JAFMSC010000561.1 GCA_017353825.1 Hyphomicrobiaceae bacterium
GGTGGGACTGGCTCCCACTGAGAAACCGCGCCTTTACACGGCGCACTGAAAAGCTCGGGTTAGTGGTGCTGGTGGGGATGAAGGGTGGGGCTTGACGGCGCGGGCGTCTGACCAGGACAAGCTGGCGGCCTCGGCCAAGGCGCATCTTTCCCACCTCGACCACGCGCCGCTCGTCACAGGCGTGAGCGGGGCTGCTGCGCGAAGGCGTCGGCTGGGCTATAAAGATGGCCGGCGGGATGCACGGCTGCGCATTCCCGCGCGTTCCTATGTATTGGGCGATGAGCGGCGCACAACACATCAGGCAATACGCAGCAGGCGCCCTTCGCGGGAGGGCGTCGTGAGGCGGCAGCGCGAGAGGACCGCCGTGCACCTGCGGTTGGCGTTGCTGGCGGTGGCGCTGGTGCTGCCGACCGTGAGCCTGGTGTTGCTCGGCTCACTATGGCTGTGGCAGCACGGCTATGTCCTCTACTGGGCGCTCGGCACCTGCGTGGCCGTGGCTGCTGCCTATCTGTTGGAGCGGCGGCTGATGGTGCCCCTTCCCGCCGCGGCGGTGGAGGACCTGCAGCGTGACGCCGCCCCCGCCGACCCCGGTTGGACGCCGCGACAGGATCAGGCGTGGACCGATGTCCAGGCGCTCGCGGCCAAGGTGGCGCCCGAACGCATGACCAGCCGCGACGGCGCCTTGAACCTGGGTCTGGAGACGGTGGAGTTGGTCGCCAAGCGCCTGCATCCGGAGCGCAGCGACCCGCTGTGGCAGTTCACCGTGCCCGAGGCGCTGGCCCTGATTGAGCGCACCAGCGACGGGTTGCGCGACTTCATCGTCAAGACTTTCCCTCTCGGCGACCGCATCACCGTGGCCCAGCTCATGTGGCTCTACCGCTGGCGTGGCGCCGTCAACCTCGCCGAGAAGGGCTATCAGCTGTGGCGTGTCGTGCGCCTCCTCAACCCCGCGGCCGCGGCCACGACCGAGATCAGGGAGACCTTCACGCGCCAGATGTATGAGATGGGGCGCGAGCACCTGGCCCGGCGGGTGGCGCGCGCTTACGTGCGTGAGGTGGGGCGGGCGGCCATCGACCTCTACGGCGGCAACCTGCGCGTCACGCGCGAGCAGCTGGCGGCTCACGTCTCGGAAGCTTCACGCCGCGACCTGGCAGTGCTGGAAGGGCGCGCCGCCGAGCCGATCCGCATTCTCGTGGCCGGCGAGACCGGCGCGGGCAAGTCGAGCCTCGTCAACAGGCTGGCTGGCGCCGTCGAGGCGGTGGTGGATGCGCTCCCCTCGACCAAGGCGTTCACCACCTTTAGGCTGACGCACGAGGGGCTGCCGACCGCGCTCATCATCGACAGCCCCGGCCTCTCCGGAGCGAAGGGAATCGCGCCGCTGGTCGAGCAGGCGGACGATTGCGACATGGTCTTGTGGGTGTCGGCCGCAAACCGCGCCGGGCGCGAGCCCGACCGTGCGGCGCTCAAGGCGATCCGGGAGCATTTCGCGGCCCAGCCGAACCGCCGCCGGCCGCCGATGCTATTGGTGCTGACCCACGTCGACACGCTGCGCCCGTTCCAGGAGTGGGAGCCGCCCTACGACCTGGAGGCGGGCTCCGGCACCAAGGCCAAGTCGATCCGGGCCGCCGCTGAGGCCGTGAGCGAGGAGCTGGAATTTGCGCCGGCCGAGGTGGTGCCGGTGCGTGCCGATGCCGCGGCGGCGCCCTACAACATCGACGCGCTGTGGGCCAAGATCATCGCGGTGGTGCCCGAGGCGCAGCGGGCGCGGTTGGTGCGTGTCCTGAGTGACGTGCGCAGCGCATCCGGGTGGTCGGCGATCTGGTCGCAGGCGGTCAACGCCGGGCGGGTATTGCGCAGCACGCTGGCGTCGCGCGCCGACGATCCCCCTGGCTCGTGAGCGCCCCTAAGGAGGGGCGAGTGGCCTTAGCCAGGCCAGGCCAAGGCCACTCAGGCGTTGTGGGGGCACCGTGGCGCACTGCAGCCGCGTTCGGGTACCCCACCAAGAGCCACAAACGCGCATCTGCAAGCAAAGGTTCCGCCCTGCTTTCAATGCGGCCGGCAGTGCGAGGCCCTTTCCGCCTTGCACGGCTTGGCGGCCGCGCCGCAGGTGTCCGGGTCGTGCGAGAGCGCATTGGTCGGCAGCCTGGTCCGCAGCACCCAGCCCACGATCAGGAGGCAGGGCCCGGCAGGGGCCTCGCTGCCGAGCAGGCCTGCGATGGTCGCCAATGTGCCGGCGATGTGCCTCTCGTCGGGACGCGTGGCTTTGAATACGGCGCACACCGGGCGGTCCGGCTCGACGCCGGCCGCCAGCAGGCGGGCCGCCAGCTCGGGCAGGGTGGCGAGCGGCATGTACACGGCGGTCGTCGCCTGAGGGTCGGCCAGCGCCGCCAGGTCGAGGTCGTCGGGCAGT
>JAFMSC010000205.1 GCA_017353825.1 Hyphomicrobiaceae bacterium
GGCGACGCCGGCCTTGAGCTCGCCGAGTGGTCGCCGGCGACGCGCGCGGGTCTGCGTGCGATGTTCCCGCCCTACGCCGCCCTCGACAACCCGCTCGACCTGGGCACCGTGGCCTTCACGCGGCCCGAGCTGATGCGCAGAGCCGCGCAACTGCTGATCGACGACCCGGGCGTCAATGCGCTGATCCTGGCCATGTTCCCAGGACGGCCGCAGCAGCAGGTGGAGAAGGCCGAGCAGCTGCTCCCCGTCATCCGCGGCTCGAAGAAGCCGGTGGCATTCGTCATGCTCGGCGACCCCCTGCCGCTTGACGCCAGCTTCATGGAGATGGTGCGCAAGCAGGGCGCTGCCCTGTTGCGCTCAAGCGAGCGGGCCGTGCGGGCGATGGCGGGGATTAACTTGGTCGCCAGGGCCATCGCGGCGCCCGCCGACCGCCCTTTGGCCGGGCACGACGCCGGCGACGGGGCACCTCTCGACCTCTGCGATCTGCCCGCCGGTCCGGTGGCCGAATACCGGACCAAAGCGCTGTTGGCCACGAGAGGGGTGCCGATGCCGCCGGGCCGGCTGGCGAAGGACCTGGCACAAGCCGAGGAGATCGCCGGCCGGATCGGCTACCCCATCGCCCTCAAGGCCCAGGCCGCGGCGCTCACCCACAAGAGCGAGGCCGGCGGCGTGATACTGAACGTGAGCAACGCGGATGTGCTCAGCGCCGCCTGGGAGACGCTCGCCGCCAATGTGCGGCGCGCCAGGCCAGGCCTCGGCCTCGACGGCGTTCTGGTCGAGGCCATGGCGCCCAAGGGCGCAGGAAGCCTCGAGCTGATCGTGGGCGCGCGGCGCGACCCACACTGGGGCGCGGTGCTGATGCTGGGCCTCGGCGGCATCTGGGTCGAGACGCTCAAAGACGTGGTCCTGCTGCCCGCCGGCGCCGGCAAGGCCGCCATCATCGACGCCCTTGGCCGCCTCAAGGGCGCTGCCATTCTGCGCGGCGCCCGCGGCACGCCGCCCGCCGACGTGGCCGCAGTGGCCGACATCGCCGCGATGCTCGGACGGCTTGTAGAGCGGACCCCCGATATTGCCGAGCTGGAGATCAATCCGCTCCTCGCCCGCCCCGAGGGCCAGGGCGCCCTAGCCCTCGATGCCCTGATCGTCAAGCGCGCGCGAGCTTGACGCCCGCCAGAGCGCTTGCATGAGCCTTTGCCAGAGTGCTTGCATCAGCCGCGGAGTTTCACGGGGAAGCCCCGGGCCGCCCCATGGGCTCCTTGATCACCGCAATCACCTTCGAAGCGCACCGGTAGCGCCGCGCCGGCACATTGGGGGCGGGGCGTGCGCCGCCCCTGGCCGTTGGCGGGATGAGGCCCTAAGATCGCGCCGGAACCAGGGGAGGGGATCCTCATGCGAGCAGTCGGGGTCTTGGTGCGTCTCACGACGGCCGCCGCAATGGCGGTGGTCGCGGCCCAGGCCACGGCCGCCGCGAGCTACCCGGATCGGCCGGTGCGGGTGATCGCCGGGTACCCGGCGGGCGGCGGCGGCGACACACTGGTGCGCTACTACGCGGCGCAGCTGGAGAAGGCGACCGGCCAGAAGTTCGTAGTCGAGAACAAGGTGGGTGCCAACGGCAAGATCGCCACAGACGCGACGCTGATGGCCAAGCCCGACGGTTACACGCTCCTGATCCACGGCACCGCCGCCGTCGTCGGCAACACGGTGCTGATGAAGAACCCCGGCTACGACGCCATGGATCTGCAGCCGGTGGCCACGCTTGCCCAGAGCGTGTTCGTCATCACGGTCGGGCCGGACAGCAAGGCCAACACCCTGAAGGACCTGGTGGAGAGCCTCAAGGCGGCCGGCGGCAAGATGAAGTACGGCACCGCCACTTCGGTCGGACTGGTGGCCTCGGAGAAGTTCCTGATCGAGACCGGCACCAAGGCCGAGCGTGTCAACTACAAGGGCACGATGGACGCCGCACGCGAGATGGTGTCGAACCAGATCGACTTCCTGTTCGCCGACGCCACGTTCGCCATCGCCCAGGCCAAGCAGGGGCGCATGAAGCTCCTCGGCATGACCACCCGGGAGCGTCTGTCGGCGGCCCCGGATATACCGACCATGACCGAGGCCGGGGTGCCCTACGAGTTCACGCCCAAGTGGGCGGCCTGGTTCCCCAAGGGCACGCCCGACGACATCCTCCAGAAGATGGCCGGCTGGCTGCGCGACATCGCCAAGACCGAGGAGACCAAGGCGTTCCTCACCTCCTCGGCCGCGACGCCGCTCCTCACCGGCTCGGTCGCCGAGGCCCTCCAGGTCGTCAAGGGCGACCTCGAGCTGTGGAAGAAGACCGCAACGGAAGCGGGAATCGAGCCGCAGGGGTGAGCAGGACAAGTTGATCACTAAGGCTGAGGCCGGAGAGACCCAACGCTGGCGCCGCCCGCAAATGCCAACGCGTTGGATCTCGCGTTACTGCATCCGACCACGCTCAGTGTCCACGATCTGCGGCGTGGGGACGGACGGGGCGGGCGCTGGCTCCATGGCTTCCTCCGCGCCATAGGTCAGACCGCGCCGAGTCCTCAGCCAGTAGCCGATCGCGAGCAGCACCGGAATGCAAGCTGCACTTGCGATCGGCTCTTCGGGGCAGAGCAGGACCAGGAGCGATAGCCCGGCCAGCGCCAGGCGAACGGCCGTGTCTGCCAGAGCGTTCTCAGCGAAGCGCGCCTGCAGGCTGAAGGTGATGCCGAAGGTGGCGGTGAGGACAAGCGCTGCGGCGCCGAACTGAGCAAGGCCGGGCTCGATCACCAATTCGGGGTGCACGAACACGCCGGCCATCAACGTGAACAGGGAGACGCAGATTTGCAGCGCCCGGTTCAGGGTGGTGTAGAAGGATGCGTTGGCGATTTTGGCCGTGACAGCGGCCACCAGTGAGGTGGGCGGCGTCAGCTCGCCCCAGACGCCAAGGAAGAACGCAAAGAAGTGCACCACCCACGGGTTAACACCGACCCTGATCATCGGCGGCGCAATCACGATGGCCACCAGGATGTAGGTGGGTGCTGGCGGCAGGCCGGTCCCGAGCACGGCACCGAACACGAACGCGAGGACCACCATGGCGGCAAGATTGACGCCGGCGAGATCAATGAGCAGCGCGCCGAGCTTGGTCGGCACACCGGTGATGACCAGCGCTCCCGTCATGATGGCGAGCGTGGCCAGCAGCAGGGTCAGGTCCGCCGTCATCTCGATATAGGCATCGAGGAAGCCGCGCAGCGGGCGTATCAGCGCCTCGAACGACACGCGATCCTCCGCCAGGGCCGAAGCGGTGTTGACGACGAGGAGGAACGATCCAATGCCGACAAATGCATAGAGGGCGGCGAATTGCGGGGCCAGGTTCCATGCGGCCATCATGCCCACCAGGCTCGCGATCACCCCGAGGAAGGCGGCGAGGTTGACGAGGTCCCGCCACGACAGCGCCTCGCCGATGCCGGCGATGAGGCGCACGCGGTGGCGCAGCGCCAGCAGATAGACCGACACCGCCACCGTCGCATAGTAGATCAGCGCCGGCACGTAGCCGCGCGCAACCACCTCGAAATAGCTCTTGCCCAGGAACTCGGCCATCAGGAAGGCGGCCACGCCCATGACCGGCGGCATCAGCTGGCCGCCCAGCGAGGAGGCCGATTCGATCGCCGCGGCGGTGGCCGGCGGCATGCCGGCACCGATCATGGCGGGAATGGTGGCCGAGCCGATGGTGATGGCGTTGGCGGCGCCGCTGCCGCTCACGGTGCCGACGCACATCGAGCCCACCACCGCCGACTGCGGCAGCGCGTGCGGCGAGCGGATCGCAACACGCTTGGTGGCGCGCAGGAGCGACTCGATGGCGCCAAATCCGCGCAGCACGCTGAGCACGAGGAGGAACGCCGCGATCACCGTCAGGGCGATCTGCGGCAGGTTGGAGAACACGCCGGTCGAGGTCTCGACGCTCATGGCAGTGCCCACGCGCCACCACGACAGACCCGCGTGCGAGAGCATGCCGGGCACCATGTAGCCGTAGACCGCATAGAGGATCAGCACGATGTTCAGGACAAACAGCGGCATGTGGCGCTTGCGCGAATACTCCATCACCAGCACCGTCATTCCCGTGCCCATGATGAGGTCGGTCCAGTTCCAGTCGCCCACCCGCTCGGCGCCGAGCGCGTAATATTCTGTATGCATATAATAGGCGATTGCGAGCGCCAACGCGATGTAGACCGCGCCGATGCCGAGATTGGCGGCGGACGACAGGCGCGGATAAAGATCGTTCTCGCGCAGGCTGCCGAGAACAAACAGCACGAAGGTGACGGGCACCAAGGTCATCGCCAACAGCGTCGGGCCCCCTTCGCTGGTCCAAAAATAATAGAAGAGATAGAGAAAGAAGCCGACCGCCGCGGTGTAATAGGCACATTCGACGATAAGCCGCAGCCGCTTGTCAGAATTCGCTGCCATGGTGCGTCCATCCAATGCTGCAAGGGAGGCAATGCTGCAAGGGAGGGGCGCCGTCGTGGCGCCCCTCGCATTGCCAGCTATGGCCGTGCCATCCGGCTAGTTCGTCGCGATCTTGGAATCCCATTTGGCGTCCCAGACGCCCTTTTCGCGCATCCATTTGGCAAGGCCTGGATGGATGGGCACCAGATCGACCGAGGAGGCAACGCCGCGCGCCTGGAACCCCTTCATGTCCTTGGCGATCTGCGCGAAGGTGGGATCGACCTTGGCCAGCTCGGTGGCGTTCTTCTCGACGACGGTCAGCAACTTGTAGACCTGGGCCTCCGGCACATCGAGCCCCACGTCGAAACCGTAGTAGAACGGCAGCTCGATCACCTTGTCGGCATGTACGTCGCGGTTGAAGGACTTGGGGCTCACCTCCACCAGGGTGAAGCCCTGCTTCTTAAGCTCCGCGAGCTCGGAGGAGCTCGGATTAAGCGCTGCCCAGTCGGCGGCGAGGGAGGCCTCCGCCAGCCACGGCGGAGGCGAGCTCTCCGAGCCTGTATAGATGGTCATGGCATCGATTGCGCCCGACTCCAGCTGCGAGCCTGCCGTGGCGAGGTCAACCTGCACGTAGTTGAACTTTACCCCGAGCGCATTGAGGGCCCGCTCGGTGTGGGCCCGCGTGTCGAACGGCAGCGGCCCGGTGAACACGCGCTTGCCGGCGAGGTCACCCCACGACTTGATCTTGTCCTTGTTGCGCACGTGGACGGCGAGGCCGATCTCGATGGTGTTCGACCAGAACGACTGGATCGGCATGCGCTGGATGTGCGCCTTGAAGCCCTTGAAGCGGGCCGAATCGCTGGCCAGCTCGTGGAAGGCCACGTCCGACCCGTAAAAGCCGTCCAGCTCCTTGGTGGCGAAGCCCTTGACGGTGGCGACCGCCCCGGCCGTGGGCAGCACGGAGATGCGGTACTCCGGCATCTCCTTGTTGAGCACGGTCGACAGCGCCACCAGGGCCTTGTGGCCGGCGGTTCCCACCGGAGGCGTGCCCCACTTCAGGTCCTTGGGTTGCGCCTGCGACCAGGCGACCGCGGCCGTCACGGTGGCCAGGGCGACGGCGGCGATGGCGGTCAGAACTCGCTTCAGCATGGGCATGCCCCCTTGGTTCCTTGTGTTTGCTTGTGTTTCCGCGTGAGCCCCACGCCTTGGCGGGGCGCAGCGAACTGCCGATAGGCCGCACTCCGTCGTATGTCGACAACCCTCCGATTAGAGTTGATGTACCGCCTCAGCATAACGCCTGATCGCGGCCCGTCCACTGCTGTCGGCCGAAGCAAGCTGGCGCACCGTTAACAAGCGGCCCTTGACCGCCAGCGCCGCCTTAGTCAGGTCCCGACCTGCAGGGGCGCGCGCAGTTTGCGCAGGCACGCGATGACGGACAGCGCCGTGATGCGGCCGGTCCTGGGGTTCTCGCTCGGAACGTTGGCGATCGACATGGTGAAGCTCGCTGACTCCGAGACCACCTCGACGGTATGCGTGTTGCGCTCGAGCGAGGGATCGGCCCAGATCTCAAGCCGGGTGTCGTCGACGCCGGTGCCGGCGAGCCCAAGCGCCACGGCGACATTGAGGTTCGCGGGGAACCCGACGGCCGCTTCGCGCGGGCTGCCCGAGAAGATGCGCATCGGCGCGGTGATCGTTGCGATGTCGATGCCGTTCTCCGCCAGAAATGGTGCACCAGAGAGGCCGCGCACGGGCTTGCGGGTGATCATGCGCACGGACTGGATCTTGCCCTCGGCCGCCGCCACCACCGCGTCGAGCCCGAGCAGCGCCCCCGTCGGCACGATGATGCGGCCGCCCTTCTCCCTGGCAAGATCGACGAGGTCCATGTTCGCCAGCAATGCGCCGGCGCTGAGCACGACGACCACTTTGCCCTTCGCCAGGAAGGGGCGCGCGATGGCCGGCAGCAGCGCCGCCGGAGCGCATTCGACGAGCAGATCGGCGTAAGGTTCCAACTCCTCGATGGGGACAACCGGCACGTCTGCGCCGACGTTCAATAGCCGCTCGCGCGCCCGCGGCCTGTCGTGCGCCGAGGCGGCAGCGAGACTGAGACCCGCGATCCCCTCCTGCAACGCAGCGGCGACCTTTAGACCCACGGCGCCGACGCCGGCCAGCGCCACGCGCAGCGGTTCCATGTCCAGCGGGTGCATGTCCAGCGGTTCCATGTCCGACGACATGCGCCTCAATCCTCTTGGAACGCCACTTCGCGCGTCTTGCGGAAGCGTGGAAGCACGATGAGGACCACAAGGCCGAGCGTGGCGAGGAGCAGGCCGAGCGAGATCGGGCGGGTGATGAAGATGGTGGGGTCGCCCCCGGAGATAACCATCGAGCGGCGCAGATTCTCCTCCATCAGCGGCCCCAGCACGAAGCCCAGGATGAACGGCGCGCCTTCGCAGCCGAGCTTCAGGAAGATGTAGCCGAGCAGGGCAAAGGCGGCGGTGAGCATGAGGATGACCGGGCTCGACTGCGCGCTGTAGGCGCCGACACAGCAGAGCACGATGATCGACGGGAACAAGATGCGGTAGGGCACGGCGAGCATCCGCACCCAGATGCCGACCAGCGGCAAGTTGATGACGACCAGCATCAGGTTGCCGACCCACATGCTGGCCACCATGCCCCAGAACAGCTCGGGGCGCTCGCTAATGACCGCGGTGCCCGGCGCGATGCCCTGGATGACCATTGCGCCCATCATCAGCGCCATCACCGGGTTGGATGGCATGCCGAGGGTGAGCAGCGGCACGAACGACGTCTGCGCTGCGGCGTTGTTGGCGGACTCAGGGCCTGCCACGCCCTCGACTGCGCCCTGGCCGAAGCGCTCCGGGGTGCGCGAGACGCGCTTCTCCAGCACGTAGGCGGCGAACGAGCTGA
>JAFMSC010000562.1:0-1199 GCA_017353825.1 Hyphomicrobiaceae bacterium
GATATGGGCTCCACCCCATATGCGAGGCCGCCAGCGTGCATTCGTTCGGGATCGGCCGCCCCAGGTTTGCCGTGTCTGGCGAATATGGGGTTATGTCCGGCCGAACCAGTGGGAGCTGATCGTGATCAAAGCCATCACCCGACGCCTCGCTTGTGGACTGACTCGCGCTCATCGGCCTTGTCTCCCTGCTCGGTCATGGATGCGCGGCGACGCTGATGACACCTGGTGACTGGAGTGGAAACTGGCATGGGACGTATTTCTGCGCGCAAGGGCTGACCGGGCTCACCTTGTCCATCAAGCCGTCGGGCCTGTGGAGTGTCAGCGCCATATTTTCGTTCTATGCAGTTCCTCACAATGCTTTGGTGCCGTCAGGCGAATTTGCGATGACCGGACGCTTGCAACGCGAGGGCCATCTGGGCCTCCACGCCACCGCGTGGAGGACGCAACCTCCCGGCTACGTGACGGTCGATCTGGATGGAAACTATGATGCGATCTCAGGCGAGTATCGGGGTCACGTTGACGGGTGGGGATGCGGTTTGTTCCACCTGCGCCGCGATCTGGTCAGTTGAGTCTGAGAGGAAACCGCTGGAGCCACCGGCTCAGCGAA
Source organism: Hyphomicrobiaceae bacterium (assembly GCA_017353825.1). Taxonomy (GTDB): domain Bacteria; phylum Pseudomonadota; class Alphaproteobacteria; order Rhizobiales; family Hyphomicrobiaceae; genus AWTP1-13. Next base: position 608 of record JAFMSC010000562.1, read on the forward strand.
ACAGGTCGGCGAATACCTGATCCCAGTGATTCATGGACCTGGCGGTCAGCGCGGGCGTGATGACGGTGGCGGAGAATCCGCCGTTCTCGGGGATCAGCTCCGGCTTGAGCGGCGGCACATCGGGCCTCGCCGGCAGGTAGCCGGCGCGCTGGAAGATCTGCTGCCCTTCCTTGGAGGTCATGAACTCGATGAACAAGAGCCCGGCGTTCGGGTGCGGGCCGTTCTTCGGCATGCCGATCAGACCCGGATTGACGTTGGCCGGGCTGAGCCGCACCCAGTCGACCGGCGCGCCCTTGTCGGCGCTGATGGCCGCGTGATGGTTGAAGATCTGCAGCGCCATCGGATATTCGCCGGCGATCACCTGGTCGAGGATGGCGCGGGCGCTGGCGTTGACGAGCTTGACCCGCTGCGCGCTGAGCTTGCGCAGGTAGTCCATGCCGCGCTCCTCGCCCATGTTGGTGAGCACGTTGGCGATGAAGCCCGGGCCGCCCGAGAGATCGTTGGGCTTGAAGACCAACTTGTCCTTCCAGTAGGGGGCCAGCAGGTCCTCGTAGGTCTTCGGCCGCTGCGCGGGCGGTACCAGACCGGTATT
>JAFMSC010000562.1:1209-2393 GCA_017353825.1 Hyphomicrobiaceae bacterium
CCCGCCTCGATCAGCACCTCCATGGCCGAGGTGAGGCCGAACACGTCGGCCATCACCCGGGAGGCCTTGTACTCGTTGAGCAGCCGGACGCTGTTCACCTGGCTGTCGCCGCGTGTGAAGCTCACCTTGATGCCGTACTTGGCCTCGAAGGCGTTGACCAGCGGGCGCACGATCTGATCCACGATCAGATCGGTGTAGTAGACGACCTGGCCCTCCTGCTTGGCCTTGGCGATCAGGTCGGGGCTGACCTCGGCGGCGGAAGCTGATGTGGCTGCAGCAAATGCCGCGAACAGGCCGAGGGCGAGATTGCGAAGCACACTCATGGTCGTCTCCTCACCTGCGCTCGTCGGGTAGGCAAGATCGCGTGTCGAGCGATCCGCGCAGCACGATTTGCCCACGCGCAGGGCCTGTGCCCGGCCGTTGCCCACCTACGATTTCTCCCGCAACACCACCAATGCGTCGAGCGCGAGTGCGCCCTGGCCCAACGGCAGCGCCACGAACGGATTGATGTCGATGCTTTCGAGTGCATCGCCGAGGTCATAGGCAAGCCGCCCGAGCGAGACGAGCGCCTTGAGCACGCTCTCCTCGTCGCACGGCGGCGAGCCGCGATAGCCCTTGAGCAGGCGGCCGGCGCTGGTGCGCTCGATCATGGCCTTGGCCTGCCAGAGCGGCAGCGGCACCGCCCCGAAGCTCACGTCCTTGCTGAGCTCGAGCAGGACGCCGCCAGTGCCGAACATCATGACCGGCCCCACTTCCGGATCGCGCTGCACGCCGAGCACGAGCTCGACGCCGCCCGCGACCTGCTGCGCCAGCAGCACCTGGCCAAGCGTCTCGCCTGGACGCGCCTTGGCGAAACTCTGCTCGAGGCGCGCATAGGCCTCGCGCAATTGCGTCTCGCCGTTGATGCCGAGGATGACGCCGCCGATGTCCGACTTGTGCGTGACGGCCGCACTGACAACCTTGAGCACCAGCGGGAAACCGAGCTCCTTGGCGGCGTCGAGCGCGCCCTCGACATTGTCGACGACTGTCTCGCGCGGCGCCGCAAGGCCGTAGGCGCGCAAGAGCTCCTTGGAGTCCGCCTCGTTGAGCACCGACAAGCCGTCGCCGGTGGCCTGCGCGCGCTGCAGGATCGCCGTCACGTCGGGCTGGGCCACGGCGGTTGGCCGCGCGGCGGCCGCAGCGGC
>JAFMSC010000563.1 GCA_017353825.1 Hyphomicrobiaceae bacterium
GCACCAAGGAGATGCTGCGGCTGTGCCTTGCCAACGCGGGCACGACGCACGCCTCGGAGAAGTCCTACAATAACCACTGGGGCGTGCCGCTCACGCTCGCCCGCATGCCGAGAACCGCCACGTTTGGCGTGTTCGAGATCGGCATGAACCACGCGGGCGAAATCACGCCGCTGACCCGGATGGTGCGGCCGCATGTGGCCCTCATCACCACCGTGGAGCCGGTGCACTTGGCATACTTCCCGACGGTGGAGGCCATCGCCGAGGCCAAGGCGGAGATCTTCCAGGGGCTCGTGCCCGGCGGCACCGCCATCGTGCCGCAGGACAACCCGCACCTTGCCCTGCTGAAGCAGCGCGCCTTCGACGTCGGCGCCAAGCTTGTCAGCTTCGGATACGCCGAGGATGCCGACGTGCGCGCCATCCAGGCCAATTTGGATGCGCGAGGCTCCTCCGTGATTGCCGGCGTCGACTCGCAGCGCTTCCCATATCGGATCGGCGCCCCGGGCGAACACTACGTGAAGAATTCCCTCGCCGTCCTCGCGGCGCTGCTGGCGCTCGGGGCCGATCCGTTACGCTGCCTGGCCGCGCTCGTCAGGGTTGCTGCACCGGCGGGGCGCGGCCAACGCTCCAGGCTCGCTGCTGAGGGCGGCCCAATCCTCCTCATCGACGAGAGCTACAACGCCAACCCGGCCTCGGTGCGGGCCGCGCTCGCGGCCGTGACCACCGTGCCCCGCGTCGAGTACCCGCGCCGCCTCGCCGTGCTCGGCGACATGCTTGAGCTGGGCGAGGCCGCACCCGACCTGCATCGCCGGCTAAAGGAACCGGTTGACGGGGCCGGTATCGATCTGGTCTTTGCCTGCGGACCGATGATGAAGCTGCTGTTCGACCGGCTCGAGCCGGCCAAACAGGGGGCGTGGACCGAGACCTCCGCCGAGCTCGCTCCCCGCCTGCTCGACGCCATGGCGGCGGGCGACGTGGTGATGATCAAGGGCTCGCTGGCGAGCCGGATGGGACCGGTGGCCGAGGCAGTGCGGGCCCGGTTCTCGAAAGCCGGCTGAAAGCAGGAGGCCGGGAGGCTGCGCGATGCTTTACGTGCTGGCGACCTTCAGCGACCAGATCGCTCCCCTCAACGTGTTCCGCTACATCACGTTCCGCACCGGCGGGGCCATCATGACGGGGCTGTTGTTCGTCTTCCTGTTCGGCCCGGCCATGATCGATCTCCTGCGTGTCAAGCAGGGCAAGGGCCAGCCGATCCGCGAGGACGGGCCGCAGTCGCATTTCGCCAAGCGCGGCACGCCGACCATGGGCGGCCTGATGATCATCTGCGGTGTTTCGGTCGCGACCCTGTTGTGGGCGAACCTGTCGAACTGGTACGTGTGGGTGGTGCTGTTCGTCACGCTGAGCTACGGCGCGATCGGCTTCTACGACGACTACCTCAAGGTCACCAGGCGCGGCACCGCGGGCTTCTCGGGCAAATGGCGGTTGGCCGCCGAGGTGGCCGTGGCCGGCATCGCCACCTTCGCCGTCATGCACCTCGGCGCCCCCGGCTTCTCCTCGTCGCTGACGGTGCCGTTCTTCAAGACCGTGGTGATCCCGTTCGGTTTCTTCTTCGTCCTGGTCGGCACCTTCGTGATCGTGGGCGCGGGCAACGCCGTCAATCTCACGGACGGCCTCGATGGCCTCGCCATCGTGCCTGTGATCATCGCTGCGGCCACCTTCGGCGTGTTCGCATACGCCACCGGGCACGCGGTATTCGCCCGCTATCTGCAAATCCACAACGTGCCAGGTGTCGGGGAGCTGTCCATCATTTGCGGGGCGCTGATCGGCGCCGGCCTCGGCTTTCTGTGGTTCAATGCGCCGCCGGCCATGATCTTCATGGGCGACACCGGCTCGCTGGCGCTGGGCGGCACGCTGGGCGCCATCGCGGTCGCTACCAAGCACGAGATCGTGCTGGCCATCGTCGGCGGCCTATTTGTGCTGGAGACGATGTCGGTGATCATCCAGGTTCTCTCGTTCAAGCTCACGGGCAAGCGCGTGTTTCGCATGGCGCCTTTGCACCATCACTTCGAGGAGAAGGGCTGGCGCGAATCGACCGTGGTGGTGCGCTTCTGGATCATCTCGGTGGTGTTGGCGCTCGTCAGCCTCGCCACATTGAAGCTCAGGTAGGTCGGTGTGAGACCCTCCGGGTCGCACGCGATTTGCCTGTCGCGGGGTCAGGCCCCTGGCATCGACGTTGCGTCTTGATCGCAAGGCTTGGAGGGGGGTGTGACCCCTTAATTGCCATGACACCCGTCACCACCTTTGCCGGACGAACTGTTGCCGTGTTCGGGCTTGGCACGTCGGGCCTTGCGAGCTGCCGCGCCCTGCGGGCCGGCGGCGCCAGCGTGGTCGC
>JAFMSC010000564.1 GCA_017353825.1 Hyphomicrobiaceae bacterium
CTCGCGCGCCCGCCGCCGCGGTAGTCGCGCACGCCGTACTTTTCCCAATAGGTGAAGTCGGCGTGGCCGGGGCGGAATTTGTCCTTGATGTCCTCGTAGTCGCGCCCGCGCTGGTCGATGTTTTCGATGACGAGCGAAATGGGGGTGCCGGTGGTGAGCTGGCGTCCGCCATCGTCTGCGAACACGCCGGAGAGAATGCGCACGCTGTCGGGCTCGCGCCGTTGGGTGGTGAAGCGCGACTGTCCGGGCCGGCGCTTGTCGAGCCAGACCTGGATGTCCTCGGCCGTCAGCGGGATTCCGGGCGGGCAGCCGTCCACCACGCAGCCGATCGCGGGCCCGTGGCTCTCTCCCCAGGTCGTGACCCGGAACAGGTGGCCGAAGGTGTTGTGGGACATGGGCCTCGTGTCCGTCCTGGCGCAGGGTCCTCAGGGCCTCATGCCTAGCCCAGGCCCCCACGACGCGCAACGGAACCGGCTCGAATGCTTGAGTAGATCTCAGCCGCCCAGCCGGCTCAGGCCCTCGCGCGCATCCTCGTTCTCAGGGTCAAGCTCCAGCGCCTTGCTAAAATCGGCCTTGGCGGCCCTTTGCTCCCCCAGCTCCTCGTGCGCCGCGCCGCGCGCGAGGTAAAGGTCCGCATCATTGGGCGCGAGCTTGATGGCCTCGTCGAAGTCGGCGATGGCGCGCCGGTAGTCGCCCTTGTTGGCCTGGGCGAGCCCGCGGTTGTAGAGGGGCCTTGCATTGTCGGGCTCCAGGCGGAGCGCCTCGGTGTAGTCGGCGATGGCGAGGTCGTACGCGCCCTTGTGGTCGTAGGCTTGGCCGCGGTTGTTGAAGTAGTCGGGCTCCTTGGGGTCGAGCTTCACGGCCTGGGAGTAATCGGCGATAGCCAGGTCGAATTGGCCGAGCTGGTCGTAGGCATTGCCGCGATTGAAGTAGGCGAGCGCGTTGTCCGGGTCGAGTTTGATCGATGCCGTATAGTCTGCCGCCGCGGTCTCGCTCGCTCCACCCATCTCGTGCAGCACGCCGCGCTGCAGGTGCGCCTGCGCGCGCGTGGCGTCATTCTTGGCGGTGTCGATGGCGCGCGTGCATGCGCTCATGCGCTGCGGCGCGGGCTGGGCCTCGTCGAGGCACTCATCCAAAGGCTCCGCCGCCGTTTGCGCCAGGCCGGGGGCCGCGGCCATCAGGCCTAGCGCCAAGCCCGCAGGGGCGAGCCCAACGACCAACCAACCATGCCAAATCGCCATGCCACGCAACAACCTTTCCCTAATGCCGCTTCATCGCGCCCACTGGGGCCGCCCGGTGGGGCGCTCACGGGGCCGCCCCGGTGGAGCTCCCAGCGGGCGAGCCCGCACGCTCGCTTTAAGCGCTCAGCGCGTGCGAAAACCAAGCCCTACTTGCGCCGGTCGGCCACTGCGGCGCAGCAAGCCGTGGGATGTGGCGCGCCGGCCACGTCGCACCCCCAGTTGAGCGGCGTGCCGCCGGGAATCGCCAAGACAGCGCCCCGAGCGACAGCTTATAGATGCGAAACACGCTCGGGGTGAAGACCTCACCGGCATGGTGGGGGTATGGCTTGTTAACGGAGGAAAGATAGTCATGCGTGGTTTCGCTTATGGGTTGGGTGCGCTTGCGCTCGTCGGTCTCATCCACGCCTCGGGTCCCGCAGAGGCGGCCAAGACCAAGATGGGCTGCGAGCGCGGCAAGCAAGTCTGGGACGCCACCGCCGGCAGTTGCGTGCGGGGCAAACCCAAGGCCAGAACCAAAACGGCCAGCAGGAAGGCCAAGAAGGCTGCGGGCGCCAAGAAAGAGTGAGCGCGCCGGGGCGGTCCGCGATGGCGATCCTGTTTGACTTAGCGTTTCGCGCGGTCAGGCAGCGCACGGCTGGTCACAGCCAGCGGACCGCGCCCGATGCCAGCACCAGAACCTTGTCCTGAGGCACCTCGAGGCGCATCGTCTCAGCCGCGGTAAGCCGCAGGACAAGGCCGCGCAGCACCCTGCTGACGCCGCCGTGGGCCACCACCACGGCATCGCGTTGCACGTCGGCAAGCCACAGGCCTACACGTTGTGAGAGCATGGCGTAGCTCTCGCCGCCGGCCGGCTGCCAGTTCCACGGATCGGCCAGGCGCGCGGCGGTGCCGTCCGGATCAAGGTGCACGAGATCCTGCCACCGCCGACCTTCCCAATGTCCATAGTCAAGCTCGCGCAGCCGGTCGTCGGTGCGGTAGCCCTGCCGGGGAAGCGCCAGCTCCGCACGGATGATCTCCATGGTCTCGCGCGCCCGCACCAGCGGGCTCGCCATGTAGCCGAGCGCCGCCGCCGCACCGCCCAACGCCTGGGCCAGTACCCGGCCATTGCGGCTGGCCTGGCTCTGCCCCGTAACGTTGAGCTTGATGT
>JAFMSC010000033.1 GCA_017353825.1 Hyphomicrobiaceae bacterium
CCGCCACCGCGGCGCGGCCGCGGGCACTGGAGAGGGCGTAGATGGTGGCCGCTTTTGCCATGGGATTTTCCCCGGTTGACGAGGGCATCCGGTTGCTGCGTTCCAGCCGTCAGGTCAAGGGCGGAGCGTTGAGCCCATCCACCTCGGGGGCGTGCAGCCTCGCCGAACCCTGGCAAAATTGCGGTGAGCGGTCGGATGAAGGAAAGGTCACCGGGAACTGGGTGCCCCCGCCAAGCGGTGCATCAGTGCCGGCGAACGCGCCAGCCCCGGCAAATGCACAGCTTGCCCAGCTCAAGCTGGGTTCCCTTGCTGGCGCGCCAATCCTTTCGCGTGGCGCAGCCCGACCACATCCGGCAACGATGCTGCCTCGCCAGCAGGCTTACCAGCGCCGCCACGCGTGCGCGATTGGTCCGTAGGAGACGTGGTGATAGGGCCTGAAATGAGTGCGGGCGCACGGGCTCACCCTCGCGCGCCAGCAGCGCGTGTGGCACAGCACGGGCGAGGCATGATGATAGGCGGCGTAATTCGGGTGCGGATGGGGGAAGATGTTCACGCGGGTTACATAGTAGCTCTTGTAGATTACTAGAGGGTACGCCGGCTCATAGTAGGAATAGGGCGGCGGTGCAAAAGCGGCCACCGGCGGGGCATAGGCGTAGGCCGGCGGTGCATCGTATGCTGCGCCATAGCCGTAGCCGCAGTCCTGGTCGCAGGCTACCGCCGGCACGCTTCCCAAAGTGAGCGCTAGGTCCAACGACGCGACGGCACCCGGAGCGGCCGAGAACCAAAGGGCGCAGCTCCGCATCCGGTTCCTCTTCAACAGGCGGTGCATCTCACGGGCGAGGGTGTCTCGCCCTCGCCGCAACCCGAAGAAATCTCCGATATCCCCGTCAGCGGATCGGCAGCCACACCGCCGCCGGCCGGTAGCTGTCGTAGCCCACCGGAGGTGCGTAGCGATAGCCGCCATAGCCATACCCGTAGCCGTAGCCCCGGTAGCCTCGGTCGCAGCCGTGCCAGCCGCGATAGCCGCCATAGGCGGCATCGCCGTAGAACCCATAGCCGGCCGGAGCGTATCCATAGCCGCCAGTCAGCGGCGGCCCATAGCCTGGCCCGTAGCCGTAGGCGGATCCCGGCAGATAGCCATAAGCGGGCGGTGGAACCGGGGCGTAGGAATAGCCGACCGTCGGCCCATAGTAGCTGCCGCACGCCCGGTGCCCGCCGCACGCCGAGGCAGCCGTCGCGCTCACGCCCGCCAACGTCAGCACAGCGCCAACGCCCACAAGGAAGCCCTTGCGCATTTGTACCTCCATCGGGCTCACGATGGCCCGGAGTGAGGCCCAGACCGCCCGAAGTCCGTTCGGGGCCGATGCAGTTGAAGTCCGTCAGCCGATCTACGCGTGGAGGAATGGCACACACCTGGCCCAGCGACACTCCGGCCAAACCCTGTTCCATCTGGGCGACAAACCTGAGCTTGGGGTTTGCCGTTGGTCGAGCATTAGGGTTGCGTCCTGCTAGGATCGGCTGGGCCGCAATCACGCGACGTCGCGCCAAGCTCGGCGCGCCGCGGCCGCCCGTGAGGAGTTCGAACAGGTCGATTGCATGCAGACGATCGAAGGCCCCGAGGAGTTCGCCGCCCGGTTCGGCGCGCCGCCCGAGACCATCGAGCGGCTTCGCACTTACGAGCGCCTGCTGCGCCAGTGGCAGAAAGCCGTGAACCTCGTGGCCGCCGCCACGCATGATGCGGTCTGGCACCGCCATTTCGCCGACAGCGCCCAGCTCGTCCGCCTGGCCCCACCCGAGGCTCGCTCCTGGATCGACCTCGGCTCCGGTGCCGGCTTCCCCGGCATGGTCGCCGCGATCATGCTGGCGGGCGTTCGAGGCGTATCTGCCTCTCCTCGCCCATCGCCGACCTCCCCACAAACCCCATCAGCGCCGGGAAGGGTGGGAGGTGAGCGGTACGGGAACCCTCCCCCAGCGCGCGGGCAGCCGGTTCCGGTTGCAAGCCGGGAGAGGCAATCCGCACCAATCCGCTTCCTTTTCGTTGAGAGCGATGCCCGCAAGTGTGCCTTCCTGCGCGAGGTGGTGCGGCAGACGGGGCTCGCCCAGGCCGGAATCGCGGCCGATGTCCTGTCGAAGAGGGCCGAATCAGTTAGAAGGTCTGTAAACGAAGCCTTGCCCCGAGTTCTGTCGGCGCGTGCCCTGGCCCCGCTCGACCGGCTCTTGGAGCTGGCCGCCCCCTTGTCCCCACCGGGGACGACACTGCTGTTCCTGAAAGGAAGGGAAGTCGGCAAGGAGCTGCAGATGGCCGAGACTCGCTGGCAATTTCACGTCGCGTTGGTCCCGAGCGTCACGGATACCCACGGCCGCGTCGCCGTCATCACGAACCTTGAGCGCAAAGCGAAGGATTGATATGTCCGCTACGAGCCCGCTCCGTGTCCTGGCCGTCGCCAACCAGAAGGGCGGCGTCGGCAAGACCACCACCACCATCAACCTCGGCACCGCGCTCGCCGCCATCGGCGAGAAGGTCCTCATCCTCGACATCGACCCGCAGGGCAATGCCTCCACCGGCGTCGGTGTGGCCGAGAACCAGCGCCACGTCACCAGCTACGACATCCTCTGCGGCAGGGCCACCATCGCTCAGGCTGGCGCCAAGACCGTGGTTCCGAACCTGTCCGTCGTGCCTGCCAACGCGGAGCTGGTCGGCCTGGAAACGGAGATGATGGCCGAAGCCAGCCGTCCGTTCCGCCTGCGCGATGCCATCACCGCGCTGCTCGCCGATCAGCGCGCCAATCCGGCGGCTCTTCCATACACCTATCTCCTGATCGACTGCCCGCCCTCGCTCAACCTGCTCACCCTCAACGCCCTGGTGGCGGCGCAGGCGGTGCTGGTGCCGGTGCAGTGCGAGTTCTTCGCGCTGGAGGGAATTTCGCAGCTCAAGGCGACCATCGACCAGATCCGAGGCACCCTCAACCCCGGTCTCGAGATCCAGGGCGTGGTGCTCACCATGCACGACGCCCGCACCCAGCTCTCCAAGGAGGTCGCGGCCGAGGTGCGCAACTTCTTCGGCGCCAAGGTTTACGAGACCATGATCCCGCGCAACGTGCGCATCGCCGAGGCACCCTCACACGGCAAGCCGATCATGCTCTACGACTACGACAGCCCAGGTAGCCAGGCCTACATCAAGCTTGCCCACGAGATCATCGAGCGCGAGCGCCGCCTGCGCGCGGCGTAGGTCTCGGTAGCCCGGCATTTCGCCGAGCGCAGACCCACGATCGGCGATGCATTCTGGCGTGTTGGGTCTCCCAGCCGAAGGCCAGGGCCGATCTAACCTATGCCCCCACAGAGGTCCGAGCATGTCCGACACCCCCCGCAACAACCCGGACGCGCCGATTCCGCTCCACAAGGGGCGGCTGGGCCGCGGGCTGGCCTCGCTGATCGGTGGGCCACAGTCTCAGGGCGACGGACGCCTGCCCGAGCACGGCGAGCAGCGCTTGATGCCCATCGCCAACCTGCACCCCAGCGGCCTCAACCCCCGCAAGGACTTTGACGAGACGGAACTCGCCGAGCTCGCCGACTCCATCCGCGCCAAGGGCCTCGTGCAGCCGATCATCTGCCGCCCTGACAAGCGGCGTGGCGGTTTCGAGATCGTCGCCGGCGAGCGACGCTGGCGCGCCGCGCAGCGTGCCTGCCTGCACAACGTGCCGGTAATAGTTCGTGATCTGAGCGACCTCGAGAGCCTCGAGTTCGCCCTCATCGAGAACGTGCAGCGCGCCGATCTCAATCCGATTGAGGAGGCCGTCGGCTACAACGAGCTGATCGAGAGGCATGCCTACACCCAGGAACACCTCTCCGAGGTCGTTGGCAAGAGCCGAAGCCACGTCGCCAACACGCTGCGGCTCCTGAAGCTGCCAAGAGACGTACAGGCCCTTGTTCGCGAAGGTAAGCTCTCAGCCGGCGCCGCCCGCGCCATCATCGGCCACAAGCAGGTGGACGTGCTGGCCGAGGAGATCGTATCCCGCGGACTCAATGTGCGCGAGGTCGAGGCGCTGGTGACCGACATGCAGCACAATCCGCCGCCGCGGGGCGCGGGAACGGGTAGTAGCGGTGCGTCAAGCCCGCGCCAGCCTACGCACAAGGACCCCGACACGGCGGCCTTCGAGAAGGACCTCTCCGACGCCCTGGGTCTCAAGGTGGAGGTGCGCCGCGGTCCCGGCGAGACCGGTTTTCTCACCATCCAATACGGCAACTACGAGCAGCTCGACCATATCCGTAACCGGCTCGTGGGGAGGTAGGCGCAGAAATCGGGAGCAGGACCTCTGACCAGCGTCAGACCGCCCGCCTGCGTGCTTTGGCTTTCGTTCCCCGGCTTGATGGCGAGCGGTTTGACCCCGGCCTCGCTCGTGCACGCTTCACGAACCGCCGCGTCGCCTCGTTCGCGCCTGGCCCCGCTCGAAAGCCCAGGATGCCGGGTGTCACCGCCTTACCGTCGCGGGTGTTGACGCGCACGCGGGGCAGCGTGCGCCCCGCCTGGTCCGTGAGGATCACCGGCGGGCGACCGCTGCTTTGCCACTTGTCACCCCACTGCATGAGCGCCACCAGGGCCGGCAGTAGGTCGCCGCCTTTGTCTGTCAGCACATAGCGCGGCCGCTCGGGGGTGCCTTCCCGCCCCATGATGCCGTCCGCCACCAGCGCATTGAGCCGCTGCGCCAGGATGTTGCGCGCGATCCCGAGGCTCGCATGGAACTCACCGAAGCGGGTTGAGCCGAAGAACGCCTCGCGCACGATCAGCAGCGTCCACCAGTCGCCCACCGAACCCAGCGCGCGCGCTAGCGAGCAGTTCAATCGGGACAGGTCGGTTTTTCCCGGCATAGTTGCAGTCCGCTACCAGATGCGATAAGTTGCAGCCTGCAACTTATCACCAATTCCACCGACGCTGCAAGGGAGGCTTGTATGACGGCTTTGCAACCCGTGCTGTCCGCGACCATCGATCCGGCCCGCCCGTCGCTGACACGGCCGGCCGGGTTTGCGCTGTTCGCCGGCGCGGTCGGGATCGTCGCAACCAGCGCCTTGTACGGTCTGTCGCCGCCGCACGCCGCCATGCCGATGTTGCCCCTCGACTTGGAGGCCGCGCTGGCGGGTGCCGTGCGTGGACGGGCCACCATGCACGCCGCAGGCCTGTTCGGTGTGCCGGGGGACGTGGTCGTCTCCGCCTCGGGCCTTCTGCTCGGCCTGTTGGAGGCGGCCAAGGGGCGGGGTTTCGCCGCCATGGGCTGGTTCTTGATCGCGGTGAGCACCGTGCTGTTCGCCGCGGTCGACACCCTGGTCGGCTTCGTGCTGCCGGCCCTCGCCGCCGCGGGTGCCCAGCAATTTCTGCCCGCGAAAATCCTCTTCGACGCGCTCTTCCTGACCGGTACGGCTACGTTCGGGGCCGGTGCCGTGATGGCCCTGCTACCGCACGTCTCCGGCACCGGCGAGATCCCCCGCCTGCTGGCCGTCCCAGCCCTTCTGACGGGCCTCGTCGCCCTCGGCTCCGGTGCGCTCGGATTGCTTGGCGTCGGCGTCGAGCCCCACGTCATGGGGATCGGCATCGCCGGCGGCTCCGTCCTGTTCGCGCTCATCGGGCTCAGCCTTGTCAGGGGTCGGACCCCTCGCGTCTGAGCGTCGATCGCTTTCGCTGCTTCCCGGCCAAGGGTCCGATCCCCGGCCACTTGACGCCCGCCTGGCGCCGTTGTTGTTGTGACGGAGGGTCAGCCCGGCCTATTCAATGGCCGCGCCTGACCGCATGGGCGCCCACCGCGCTCGCACGGATTTTGTAGAGGCGAGGGGCCCGCCCCTTCGTAGGAGACATGACCGACGATGTGCTGCAGCGCCTGGCGGCGGTCATCCGCTCCCGCCGGGGCGAGACTGCGGCCGGCTCCTACACTAAAGAGCTCATCGACGCCGGCGCGGAGCGCTGCGCCAAGAAGCTAGGCGAGGAAGCCACCGAGACCGTAATCGCCGCCCTCGGCACCGAACCGCGCGCGCTCGCCCGCGAAGCCGCCGACCTCCTCTACCACCTGCTGGTGCTCCTGGAATGCCGACAGGTGCCCTGGCCCGACGTGCTGGCCGAGCTGCAATCTCGCATGGGCACCTCCGGCCTCGTCGAAAAGGCCTCGCGGCCAAGGCAAGGCCCGTGATGTCCATCACCGTCCAACACGTCTTCACCGCCCCCCCCGAGCCGGCCGCGGAAAAGAGCCCCCTCGCCTTCTCGCCCTACCGCGTGTTTACGCGCGAGGAATGGGCCAAGCTGCGCGCCGACACCCCCATGACACTGGTGCCGCGCGAGCTGGAGCAGTTGTCGGGCGTCATCGAAGATCTCTCCATGAACGAGGTCGAACAGATCTATCTACCCCTGTCCCGGCTTCTCAATCTGCACGTCGCCGCGGCGCAGGAGCTGCACGCCGTCACCACCCGCTTCCTCGGCCGCCGTGACGGCCGCGTGCCCTACATCCTCGGCATCGCCGGGTCGGTGGCCGTGGGCAAGAGCACAACCGCGCGCGTCCTAAGGGCGCTTCTGGCGCGCTGGCCCGACCACCCGCGCGTCGATCTCATCACTACCGACGGCTTCCTCTACTCCAACGCGGAGCTGAAGCGCCGCGGCCTCATGGACCGCAAGGGCTTCCCGGAGAGCTTCGACAGGGCTCGGCTCCTCAACTTCCTGCACGACGTGAAGTCGGGCAAGGAGAAGGTGGAGGCTCCGGTCTACTCGCACTTCCACTACGACATCATCCAGGACCAGACCACCGTCATCGACCGCCCGGACATCCTCATCGTCGAGGGTGTCAACGTCTTGCAGCCGGCACGCCTCCCCAGGGACGGCATGGCGATCCCGTTCGTCTCCGACTTCTTCAACTTCTCCATCTATCTCGACGCCGATGCCAAGGTGATCGAGGACTGGTACGTCACGCGCTTCATGCGTCTGCGCCAGATCGCCTTCCGTGATCCCGCCGCCTACTTCCATCGCTATGCGCTGCTGAGCCCCGATGAAGCACGCGCCAAGGCACTGGAAATCTGGCGCACCATCAACGAGAAGAACCTGCTTGAGAACATCCTGCCCACCCGCCAGCGTGCCCGCCTGATCCTGCGCAAGTGTCCAGACCACCGCATCGACACGGTGTCGCTGCGACGGATTTGACGTCGTCCCCGGCCTGCAGGCCGGGGATTTTCTCAAAGGGAGGCCAACGTTGCGGCCCGGAGAAGAGATTGAGCGCAGCATCGTGGTCACGGCCGTGAACAACACCGCACTCGGGGCATGCCCACTCGCAAACCTCTGATACCCTAGAGGGCGCAGCCTGGGTTATCCCCGAAGGGCCGTAACCCACGATTCCACCCCCAGCCGAGAACCTGGAGACCACAAGCCGTGATCATCGAGAAACAGGAGGATGTCACCACCGCCGTGCTGAGCGAATTGAAGCGGTCCCCCAACGCGCGCTTCAAGGAGATCATGTCGGCCTTCGTGCGTCATCTCCACGACTTCGCCCGCGAGGTGAAGCTGACCGAGGAAGAGCTGCGCACGGCCGCCAGCTACGTCAACGCCATCGGCAAGGCCTCCACCCAGTCCCATAACGAGGCCATCCTGATGGCCGGCTCCCTCGGCCTCTCCTGCCTGGTCTGCCTCCTCAACAATGGCAACGGCGGGGAGACCGACGCCAGCATGCTGGGCCCGTTCTGGCGCTCCAGCTCGCCGCCGACTCCCAACGGCGGCTCGATCGTACGCTCGCCGACACCAGGCCCCGCGCTATTCGTCAACGCCTGGTTCCGCGACGCCGCCGGCCGGCCCATCGCCGGCGCCGAGGTCGACATCTGGCAGTCCTCGCCTGAGGGCCTCTACGAGAACCAGGACCCTAGCCAAGCCGACATGAACTTGCGCGGCAAGTTCCACACCAACGGCGAGGGCCAGGTCAGCTTCCGCAGCGTCAAGCCTGCGGGCTACCCCATCCCCATCGACGGCCCCGTGGGCGACCTGTTGCGCGCCCAAGGCCGCCACAACATGCGCCCCGCGCACCTGCACGTGCTGGCCAGCAAGGAGGGTTTCAAGACGCTCATCTCCCAGGTCTACGTGCCCGACGACCCGCACCTGGAGACCGATGTCCAGTTCGGCGTCACCCGCCGCTTGATCGGCAACTATGTGCGCCACCATGAGCCGGCGTCCGAGCCCGGCACCGAGGCTCCCTGGTACTCGCTTGACTACAATTTCATCATGGAGACCGGCGAGTCCAAGCTCCCCGCCGCCCCCATCTCCGGTAAGGCCGAGGCGGCGTAGCGTCGCGGTATTTTGGCGAGAGCCGCCATGCAGCCACGACGCCACATGTCCGCACGCCGCCCTGCGCCAGCAGGGCTTGCGACACGGGTGCTGGCGCACGAGCTCATCGGGGGCGTGCTCATCAACCGGCGCCCCCTTGATCAGGTGCTGGTTGATGCCCTCGCCCGGCCCGAGGCGGCCGCCATGCAGGCGCGCGACCGCGCCTTCGCGCGGCTGCTTGCTGCCACCGTGCTGCGCCGCCAGGGCGAACTCGAGCACGTGCTCAGCACCTTCCTCGACAATCCGCTGACCAAGGCCGGCAGGCCCGGCCAGCGCGCGTGGAGCGTGCTGCTCGCCGGCGCCGCCCAGATCCTCTGCCTCGGCACCTCGCCCCACGCCGCCGTCGATCTCGCCGTCGAGGCAACACGGCGCGAACCGCAGACTGCCCGCTTCTCCGGCCTCGCCAACGCCGTCCTGCGCCGGGTCGCGCGCGAAGGCGCGGCCGTCCTGTCAGGCCATGACGCCGTTAGGCTCAACATCCCCGACTGGCTCTGGCGGCGCTGGGAGGCTACCAACGGCGCGGACGAAGCGCGCCGCATCGCCGAAGCGAGCCTGAAGGAGCCACCGCTCGACCTTTCGCTCAAGCCCGGCCCCGACGCGGCCGCCTGGGCCCGGCGCCTCGGTGGGCGCCTGCTGCTCACCGGCTCGATCCGACTAGCCGAGCACGGCCGCATTGAGGATTTGCCGGGCTACGCTGAGGGTGCGTGGTGGGTGCAGGGTGCTGCCGCCTCCCTGGTGGCGCGCGCGACTGGCAACGTAGAGGGCCGCGCCGTCGCCGACCTCTGTGCCGCCCCCGGCGGCAAGACCGCCGGCCTCGCCGCGGCAGGGGCCCAGGTGACGGCAGTGGACGACTCCCCTGAGCGGCTCGAGCGCCTCAACGGCAACCTCGCCAGGCTCAACCTCGCCGCCGAGATCGTCGCCGCGGACGTGGCGAAATGGGCGCCCGCCCGCACCTTCGACGCCGTCGTGCTCGACGCCCCCTGCAGCGGCACCGGTACCATCAGCCGCCACCCCGACATCCTGCGCCTCAAGGCCCCCGCCGACATTGAGCGCATGGCCGAGGTGCAGCGCGCCATGCTAGGCAACGCCGCCACGCTGGTGCGCCCTGGGGGCACGCTCGTTTACAGCACCTGCTCACTGGAGCCCGAGGAGGGCCGCGCCCAGATCGACGCTCTTCTCGGGCACGCGCCTGATTTGCGACGCGCCCCCATCACCGCCCAGGAGATCGGCGCCGATCCGTCCTGGATCGTCGACGGCGACGTACGCACCCTGCCGTACCAGCTCGCCGAAGGCGACCTCGCCGGCCTCGACGGCTTCTACATCGCCCGCCTCAGGCGACCGCCGAGCTGAGCTGTCAAGACCCCCGCTTTCTGCCGGGTAGCCTTCCCGCGCGCCCGTGGTAACCATTAAGCTTAAGGCAACGACGCGATCAAATTGGAGCCTTAGGGAGCGCGCAAATGACCGAGACCATCGGCTGGATTGGCATTGGCAGCATGGGCCACCGCATGAGCCGGCACCTCGTGGCTGCCGGCCACCAGCTGGTGGTCGCTGACGCTCAGAGCACCGAGCGCGCGCCGCCGGGCGCCACGGTCGCTCAAAGCAACACCGAGCTCGCCGCGCTGGCCGACACCGTGATCCTCTCCCTTCCCGACGGCACGGCCAGCCTCAGCGTGGCGCGCGATGTCCTCGGCGCCTCCCCGCGCAAGGCGAAGACCGTCATCGACACTCCACGATCGGCATCGCCGCCGCCCGCAGCGTCGCCGAGCTCCTCGCCACCGCCGGCATCGAGTTCGTGGACGCCCCGGTGTCGGGTGGCACTGCCGGCGCCGACAAGGCCACGCTCGCCATCATGCTCGCCTGCCCGCCGGCTACCTACGAGCGCCTGAAGCCGCTCATGAGCCTGATGGGTAAGCCTTTCTACGTTGGACCCAGCCCCGGCCAGGGGCAGGCCGTGAAGCTCCTCAACAATTTCTTGTCCGCCACGTCGCTCGCCGCCACCAGCGAGGCCATCGCCTTCGGCGTGAGCCAGAACATCCCAATGCAGACAATCCTCGACATCGTCAACGTCTCGACGGGCCGAAACTCGGCGACCGACGACAAGTTCCCCCGCCGCATCATCCACGGCCGCTACGACGCCGGCTTCACCGCCAAGCTCCAGCTCAAGGACATCAAGCTCTACCTGGAGAACGCGCGCGCCGCGGGCATCACCGACGACATCGCCGACAGCGTGGTCAAGGTGTGGACCGCCATGGTCACCGCCCTCCCCGGCGCCGACATCTGCCATATGTACCCCTACACAAGGGAAGGACGCGGAAAGTCCTGAACCCGAGCCCCGCAGGCGAGGTTTACAAGGAAGCGTAAGGTGGAGGGATTGCGATTGTACGCCCCCTTGCGTCATTCCCTGGGAGGCGGAATCAACGACACGCTGCACCCCCGGGGAAATTCCCGCGGCGAGGTTCCGCGCTTGGAGCCGAGGCCGTATGCATCGCCACGCGGCTCTTGGACGCCAACCTCAGTCATCGCCTTCGCTGGGATGAGGCGGGGGTTCGCTCAAGCCTCGCCGCACATCGTTGGTCGGCTCAGCTGAGGGAGCCGGCGGCCACCATCCGGGAGCTCGGTGCCAGCCGTAGGCAAGCAGCGTCGCCAAGCGCGGGTGACCGGTAGAATTCAGCTCCCGGAAGTCTCGACAAGGTCGGTGCGCTTCTTTAGGATGGTATCGGCCTTGTACGCTGGAATCTTGAACTCCCAGCCCTGGGTGCGCGCGGCGATCTCTTCGGCGGCCTTCTTGGCGTCACCCTCGCCGCCTGTCGCGGTCACCGACAGCCAGGTGGCGTCGCTCTCCTTGCGCAGGCGCAGCGTGGTGGTGAGGCCGTCGGCGCTCTCTACCTTTACGACGCTTACGCCCTCGCCGGCCGGCGTCGCGTCGAGCTTGCGCACGTCCTCCAGGTCAATCGAGCCGATCGCGCGCGCCAGAGCTTCGGCCGCGGAGGCATCCTTCAGCTTCTTGCCGTCCGCCGGAAAGCCCACGAAGGCAAGCTTGCCCGGCGTAGGCGCCGGCTCTGCCTTCTGGTGCAACTTCAACAAATCGACATTTGCGTCGGTGTTCGCATCTGCCTTCTCTGGCGCATTGGCGTCCTTCGCGTCCGCCTTGGCGTCCTTCAACGGCGTGGGCCCCTTCGCCTCCGGCGTCGAGCGCTCGATCTTGAGCGGCTGCTCGCCCGCAATCTCGATGCTCACCGCGTTGATCTTGGCGCTGTCGAGCGACAGTACCACGGGCTTCACCCAATCCTTGGTGGCCATGGGCGCATCCAACTCCACGTTGGTGAGCCATGTCTGCGGGTTGCCCGGCCGGCGCACGTAGGTGCCCCCGGTCTGGTTGCTTCCGTAGGCCGCCGCGCGCCGCTTGCCCAGCACCACCTGCGAGATCGCCGTGCCGTCAGCCCCCAGAAGTCGCACGAGGCGTGACTTGGCGCCCTTCTGCGCGGGGTCCTCCAGCTCCAGGGCCGCGTAGCGGTCGGCCTTGCTGGTCTTCGGCTCCACCAGCTCGGCCTGGCCGAGGCCCACCAGCAGCGTTCGCACCTTGGCGACATCAACCGGATAGCCACCCCGGCTCTTGAGGCTCCACCGGCCATCCGGCGACCGTTCCAGCAGCGCCGTCTCGTCGCCCCGGCGCACCTCCAGGCCGGTGACGTTCCTAATGGTGTCCGCCAGCGACGGGATCAGCTTTTCGCCCCCGGCGGCGGCGCCGCCCCAAGGATTGCCGGAGGCAAATACGACGATAGCGAGCACCGCCGAGAAGACTGCCGCGGCGGCGAGGACGACGAAGCTCTTAGGCGTCATGGGGTACGCTCCCGGCCGGGCTCCGCGGCCCGCTCTCTAGCTTGCCTCGCGGGCGCGGCGGTCGTGCGCCGGCGCCGGTAGGCCCAGCCGATGCTGACCAGGCCGATCAGCAGCGGCACGGCGGCGATGTTGACGAACTTCAGCACACCATCGAGGCTGTCAATGTCTTTGCGCAGCTCACGCTTGACCAGCCGCAGCTCGCGCTGCGTCGACACCAAGTCAGCGCGAAATTTCTCGATCTCCTGGCGGTCCTTGTCGGACAGCACCAGTTCCTCGCCGCTACCCTCCTTCTGCAGGCTTGAGAGCTTGGTGCGCAGGTCGTTGAGCTTGGCGGTGAGCGCCTGCTCGCTTGAGAGATAGCGCATTTCCGCGTCCCGGCGCAGCGCATTGACGAGCTCGAACGGCCGGTCTGCGACACCGCGTGCGCGCAGCGAGATGAGCGCGTCGGAACCGGTGAGGTTCTCCAGCGCCCCCAGCACGAACGCCGCGTTGTGCGCGTTGGGGATCGCCACCTGCTGGCCCAAGAGGTCGCGCACGTCGAGCCAGAACTGGTCCTGCAAGAAATCGGTGTCGGCCACGACGATGACGTTGACCTTGCCCGAGGCGACATGGGCCTTGGTGGGCCCCTTTGTAGGCTGAGCCGGCGCCGCCGCCGCGGAGGCGTCGGTCTTGTTGCCCTCGGGCTTCGCGTCCGGAGCGGCAACCGCCTTTTGATCGGCCGGCGTATGTTCGGGAGCCGTGTTCTCAGCAGCCGTCTCGGGACCCTTGACGGCGGTCGCCTCCTTGTTGTCTGAGGCCTTGTTGTTGGAGGCCTTGTTGTCGGAGGCTTTGTTGTCGGAGGCTTTGTTGTCGGAGGCCTTGTCGTCTGCAGCCTTCGTTTCCGCGGCCTTGGCGTCCGCCTTGCCAGCCATCTCGGCGCCCTTATCGTCTGCCTTGTCAGCAGCCTTGTCAGCAGCCTTGTCAGCAGCCTTGTCGCCAGCCTTATCCTTGGCGGGGGCGGGAGGCCCGTCGGGGAACGCGCTCTGGGCCTGGCCCGAGACGCGCGCCGCGATGGTGAGCGGTGTCCCCCCCTTCTTGTAGTTGCGCAGAAGCGCCATCGGGTTGGGCATCGCGCTGGCGCTCTCGGCCGGAATCTCCATGGCCGAGGCGGTGGTGTGCACGATAGGCGCGAACTGCGTGGTGGCGTCAGGCGTCTTGGACAGGAAGCCTGCGCTCGCGAAGTTCAGCTCCTTGATGTCGCCCGCCAGCGGGTCACGCTCGTCCAGGGCGTCGCGCCGAAGGCCGAGCCACAGCACATAGCTCGCCACCTTGGCATTTGCCCCGCCGCCGAACTGCACGCGGCGCGCGCGGTCGACGTCGCCGGCCAGCTTGGAGGTGTCGAACTCAACGCCCCACGTCTTCAGGAGCTTGCCGAACTGGGCAAAGTCGGGCGGGCCCTGCATCATCATGAACATCGGGTTCGACTGGCGCGACATCTCCGCCACCGGATCGACGAACGCCAGCACCTTGCCTCCCGAGAGCGCGAACTGGTCGATGGCGTAGGCGGTCTCCGCCGACAGGCCCTCAGGCTGGATCACCATCAACACGCCGATGTCGGAGGGGATCTCCTTGGTGTCCTTGGCGAGGGACTTGACCTCGAAGAACTCGCGGATTTGGTCGAACATCAAGATGCCCTGCTGGGCCGGCTGCCCCAGCATCGGGTTGCCGGGGCTGCCCTCCACCGGGATGCCGCTGATGAGCCCGACCGTGCTCTTGCTCTGGTTCGCCAGCGTGACGATGAGTTTGGTCACGTCGTACTCGAGGAAGCGCTCGCGATCGATGGCCAGGAACGGCAGGTTCGCCCCGGTGTCGGTGGAGTTGGTGCCGGCGATACCGAAGTAGCCCATCTCCCCTTCCTGGTTGAGCCGCACGCCCCGCAAGCCCGCGGCCACCGCGTGCTCCTCCGCGTCGGAGAATGGCTCAGGATCGAAATAGCTCACGCGCAGCTTGCCGCGGGCGATCTCGGCGTATTGGTCGAGCATCGTGCGAACGCGCTCGAAACTCTTGCCGTAGTTCGGTGCCAGCTCCCCGAGCTTCTTGGAGAAGTAGACGCTCACGTCGATGGGCTCGTCGATGGCTCTCAGCGCCTTGCGCGTGCCCTCAGAGATCGTGAACAGGCGCTCCTTGGTGAGGTCGAAGCGCGCATCGCGCAGGGCGTTCGAGGCGATGAGATTGACGGACAGCAGAATAATTGCCGCCAGCACCACGCCCGCCAGCGCCAGCGTACGCCGGTTGAACCTCCCCGCCGCCACCGCAGCCCGGTCGACGGCACCCGCAACGTTGCTCTTAGTCTCGGTCATAATAGAACCCTCACGCCGCCTTGCTCTGGTCGATGATGATCTTGTTCACGAACAGCGCAAAGACAATCAGCGACGCGTAGAACACGATGGAAGGCAGATCGAGAATGCCCTTGGTGATGCTCTCGAAGTGCGAAAGGAAGCTGAGCGATGCGATGGCCGACACCAGCCATTCCGGCGCCCACGCGCGGAACACATTCTGCACCGGCTCGTGCCCGCTCATGACCAGCACGAAGCACAGCGTGGCCGCCACGACGAAGGCGATCACCTGATTCTTCGTCAGCGCCGAGATGCACGAGGCGATGGCGAGATAGGCGCCCGCCATCAGGAAGCTTCCGAAATAGCTCGCCAGGATCACGCCGTTGTCGGGCTGGCCCAGCATATTGACGGTAATCCACATCGGGAAGGTGAGGATCAGCGCCAGCCCGATGAAAGCCCAAGCCGCCACGAACTTGCCGAGGATCGCCTCCCAGGGGGAGAGCGGCAGCGTCATCAAAAGCTCGATGGTGCCCGACTTGCGCTCCTCCGCCCACAGTCGCATGCCGATGGCCGGCACCAGCAGCAGATAGATCCACGGGTGGTAGATGAAGAAGGTGGACAGGTCCGCCTGGCCGCGCTCGAAGAAGTTGCCGAAGTAGAATGCGAACGCGCCTGTCAGGGCCACGAAGATGACGAGGAAAACGGTGGCGATGGGTGTGGCGAAGTAGGCCTGGAGCTCGCGTTTAGCGACAATCCAGACGCAACGGAACGTGTCAGGCATGGTTGTTGCGCTCGTCCAGGTCGGAGGAAGTGATCTGCCGGAAGACGTCGTCGAGCTTGCCGCGCTCCACGAAGATCTCGTCCACCACCAGTGCCTTCTGGCGGATGACGGAGGCCACGTCGGTGACGATGCCGGCGCCGTTCTTCGGGATCGCACGCAGTTCCAGAACGCCGTTCACGGCGCCCACCGTTTCGACCTCCTTGATGCCGGCCACCACGGCGAGTGCGCCGCGCACGGCGTCCGCCTTGTCGCCGGCGACGCGGATCGTGACCGCCCCGTGGTAGGGTACGCGCCTCATCAGGTCCTCGGCGGTGCCGTCGGCGACGATGCGGCCCTTGTTGATGACCACCGCCCGCGTGCACACCGCCTCCACCTCCTCAAGGATGTGGGTGGAGACCACGATGGCCTTCTCCTTGGCCATCTCCATGATCAGTTGCCGCACGTGGTGCTTCTGGTTGGGATCGAGCCCGTCCGTGGGCTCGTCCATGATCAGGACCTCCGGGTCGTGCAAGATGGCCTGGGCGATGCCGACGCGGCGCTTGTAGCCCTTGGACAGCGTCTCGATGGTTTGGTCGAGCACGGGGCCAAGGCCGGTGCGCTCCACCGCCTTGCCGATGGCACGCACGAGGTCGTCGCCACGCAGGCCCCTCAACTCGGCCACGAACGCGAGCAGCCCCTTTGGCGTCATCTCGGCGTATAGCGGCGCCCCTTCGGGCAGGTAGCCCAGGCGTCGCTTGGCTTGTTTGGCCTGTTCCTGCACATCGAAGCCGGCAATCCGGGCGCTGCCGGTGTCCGGCTCCAGGAACCCCGTGATGAGCCGCATGGTGGTGGATTTGCCGGCTCCGTTGGGGCCCAGGAAGCCCAGGACTTGCCCGCGCGGAACCGCGAGGCTGATGCCGTCAACGGCTTTGAGTGCGCCGAAGCTCTTGGTGAGCTCGTCCGCCTCGATCAGGGCTGTCATCGTTTCCCCTCCGACCTTCTTGTTGCGATCTGCTCGCCAAAAGGTCTCGTTAAGTCAAATGAACATGCCTTCATGAACGAGCGGTAAAGAGGTGGTTGCTTTGGGCCTTGCGTCGCCGCGCGCGCCGAAACAGGTTCGCTGCGCCGTGGCCAATCCGCGGTGTTCCGCGACCTGGTGCGGGCGACCGCTTGGCCGGGGTTTTGTAAGAGAGCCACCGACGGTGTCAAGGGAAAGGACAGCGCAGGCCGGTTCCGAAGGAGCTTCCCCCTTGCTTGCCCGCGCGCTGCCGCCCGGGTGCCCTTTCCCTGGGTCTGCCTCGGTGCTATGAGGGCCGCCAGCGATTCCATAAAGAGCGGCTCAATGGGTCGCGTGCCGGGGGCGAAAACTCGGTGCGCCCCTATTCGGCCAACCTGAGGAACGAGGAGAGCGAACATGGCGCAACGGCCCGTCCTCAACGATTCAAGCGTAGCGCTGACCTTCGATGATGTTCTGCTCCAACCCCGCGCCTCCGACGTGCTCCCGTCCGAGGCGGATGTGTCGTCGCGGGTAACGCGCGAGATCGCCCTCACGATTCCGGTGCTGTCCTCGGCCATGGACACGGTGACGGAAGGGCCCCTCGCGATCGCCATGGCGCAGGCGGGCGGCATCGGCGTGATCCACCGCAACCTGAGGCCCGAGGTGCAGGCTGAGCAGGTGGCCATGGTCAAGCGCTACGTGGCGGGCATGGTGGTCAACCCGGTTATTATACAACCTACCGCTACCCTGCGCGACGCTTGGCGCCTTATGGAGGTGCACAAGATCTCCGGCGTGCCCGTGGTTGAGGGCGGCGCCGAGGGCAAGCTGGTCGGCATCCTCACCAACCGCGACGTGCGCTTCGCCACCAACCCCAAGACACCGGTGTCCGAGCTGATGACACGTAAGCTCGTCACCGTAAAGGACGGAGTGAGCCGCGAGGATGCGCGCCGCCTCTTGCACCAGCACCGCATCGAGAAGCTCCTGGTGGTGGATGACGACTTCCGCTGCGTCGGCCTTATCACCGTGAAGGACATCGAAAAGTCGCTCAAGTACCCCAACGCCTGCACCGACGAACAGGGCCGCCTGCGCGTGGCTGCGGCCACCAGCGTTGGCGACGACGGGTTCAAGCGCGCAGAGCACCTCATGGATGCGGGTGTCGATCTCGTTGTGGTGGACACCGCCCACGGCCATTCCAGCCGCGTGCTCGACATGGTGAACCGCATCAAGAAGCAGTCGAACCGCGTTCAGGTGATCGCCGGCAACGTGGCCACCGCCGACGGCACCCGGGCGCTGATCGACGCCGGCGCCGATGCGGTGAAGGTGGGCATTGGCCCCGGCTCCATCTGCACCACGCGGGTGGTAGCGGGCGTCGGCGTGCCGCAGCTGACCGCGATCATGGATGCCGTGGAGGTGGCCAACAAGCAGGACGTGCCCGTTATTGCGGATGGTGGCATCAAGTACTCGGGCGACCTGGTGAAGGCGCTCGCCGCCGGCGCCGAGTGCGTCATGATCGGCTCGCTGCTGGCCGGCACCGACGAGGCGCCAGGCGAGACTTATCTTTACCAGGGCCGCACTTACAAGGCCTACCGCGGCATGGGCTCGGTGGGTGCCATGGCCCGCGGCAGCGCCGATCGCTATTTCCAGCAGGAGGTGAAGGATACGCTGAAGCTGGTGCCCGAGGGCATCGAGGGTCAGGTGCCCTACAAGGGCCCGGTGGACGGCGTTCTGCATCAGTTGGTGGGCGGCCTGCGCGCCGGCATGGGCTATCTCGGGGCCGCCACGCTCAAGGACCTGCGCGAGCGCGCCCGCTTCGTGCGCGTGTCGCCCGCGGGCATGACCGAGGGTCATCCGCACAGCATCGGCATTACCCGCGAGGCACCCAACTACCAGCGCAATGGATAAGTTTGGGTCAAGCCCGGCGAAGAAAGCGGGAGGAAGACCCAACACCTGTTAGAGCCTCACGGGTTGGGTCGGCGCTCGCGTGACCCGACGTTCGAAACCTAACCCCATGCGGACCGGAGCCCAGATCAAGGCGGCCATCGAGGTGCTCGAGGAGGTCCTCAACCGGCACCGGCCGGCCGCCAACGCCCTCGCCGACTGGGGCAAGAGCCACCGCTTCGCCGGCTCCAGCGACCGCGCCACCATCGGCACCCTCCTCTACGACGCCCTGCGCCGGAAGCGCTCCCTGGCGGCCCAGATGGAAAGCGAGGCGGCCCGCGCCATTGTGCTGGCGGCCGCGCCGCGCGCCCT
>JAFMSC010000206.1 GCA_017353825.1 Hyphomicrobiaceae bacterium
GAGCCGCATTCGAACCCAGCCCTGGTGGGACAAATCGCGGAACGGGGCGGCGCGCGGGCGGTGACCTTGCTCCCCTCGGGACCGGACTACATCGCCTTGTTCGAGGAGAACGTGAAGCGGCTAGCCGCTGTTCTCGGCTCAGGCTGAACGACGATGCTCGAGCTATTGCTTTGGCCGCTCGTCGCTGGCCTCGTGCTCACCGGCATCCATGCGTATTTCGGGCTTCACGTGCTTGCGCGGGGCGTCATCTTCGTCGATCTTTCGCTTGCTCAAGTCGCGGCGCTCGGCCTTGCCGTTGCGATCCTCGCCGGTCATTCCGTGCACAGCGAGGCTGGATACTGGTACGCGCTCGCCTTTGCCATCGCAGGAGCGGTGCTGTTTGCTGCCGCTCGCCCCTACGAGACCTCGTTGCCGCAGGAGGCGATCATCGGCATCGTCTATGCCGTCTCTGCCGCGCTCGGCGTTATTGTGCTCGATCGTGCGCCTCTGGGCGCCGAGCACATCAAGCAGCTCATCATCGGCTCGATCCTGACCGTCACGCCGCAAGATGTCGGCCAGCTCATCGTTCTCTACGGAGCCATTGGCGTTCTGCACTTCATTTGCCGGCGACCTCTGGTCGAGGTCTCATTTCAGCCGCATCTCGCCGCGACAGCGCAGCGAAGGTTCCTTTGGGACATCGTCTTCTACAGCTCGTTCGCACTGGTCGTAACGTCGTCCGTGCGCATTGCCGGCGTGCTCCTGGTCTTCAGCTATCTCATCGTTCCGGCTGCTCTCGCCGGCTTGTTAACGGCGGATTTGCATCGGCGCCTGATCGTTGCATGGGGACTCGGCGCTCTTCTCACCGCGGTTGGCCTCTATGCGTCGTGGACGTTGGACCTTCCGACTGGCCCGGCGATCGTCACGGCCTTCGGCGGTGCGGTCGCACTGGTCGCGCTCGCTGCCACAGCACGGCGATTGACGCGGAGAAGGGCCGGCACTTTGGCCTGCGCGCTGGCAGTTCTAGCTGGGTTGCCCCTTCTCACCGCACCGCAAATGGACCAGCCCTGGCTCGATGCGGTTGAGGGCATCGCGCCCATTCTGCAGACGGCCTTCCTCGATTCCGGCGAGCGCCTCACGAGAACGGAAGCGCTCGTTGCCATCGGAAACGCCCGCGCAGAGCTAGCGCGGCTGCGGGCCGTCGATCAGGACGTGCGCTGGGGCAAGGTCGAGATGGCCCCCGAGCAGGCGGAGCGACTGCGGCAATACCTCATGGGAAAGAGCGAGATTTCTGCAGGAGACCAGCTCGTGCTGCGCCATCTTCGCAGCAAGGCTCGCGAACGGCAACGGTTCGCACTGGGCTTGCCAATCCTCATTGCAGGGGTTTGCGGGCTCTACGCCCTCATGCGACGTGGCCCTCATTGAGCCCACCGCTTCTACGAAGGTCGCAGTTGGCCCGCGTGTGGTAAGAGAGCGGACGAGCTGGAAAGGCAACGGCGCTAATCGAGGTTGCATGCCACTGTCAAGCTCTCAACTCACTCACAGATGAATGACGGCTTCTGTAGAGTTTCGGGCTGCGGTGAGGGAACTCCCGAAGCGACGACGGCGGACGTTAGATTGAGAGGGCGAGGATCTCCGCTAGGCTGCGGCGGCCGGCCGGCGTGATGATAAGGGCACGGCTGTTCCCCACGCGCTCGATCCACTTCGTCTGGAAGAGCCGGTTCGCCAGGGCCGCGCCGACCGCCCCGCCGATATGCGCCCGCCGTTCGGTCCAGTCCACGCAGGGACGGCAGAAAATGCGCCGCTTGGCACGCGCTCCCGAAAGGTCGACGCCGAGCTGGGAGAGGAACTCCGCGCCTGCTAGCGTCACTTCGCCCGCCTCGTCGCCGAGGATGACAAAGCCGCGCTCGCTCAGCCGTTCGGCAAGCCCGACGCCAAGCACGCCGGCGATGTGATCATAGCAGGTGCGGGCCTTCCGCAGCTGCTCATCCAGCTTCGATTTGGGTCGCAAACGCGGTGGGCCGGTCAGCGCCACGTTCATGATACTTTCGAGCATGTGCCCGACGTGAGGTCCTGCCAGCCGGAAGTAGCGATTACGGCCCTGTTTCATGAGCACGAGCAGCCGCGCTGCATGCAGCTTTCCAAGGTGGCCGCTGGCGGTCTGCGGCGACACGCCGGCCGCGAATGCAAGCTCGGTCGCGGTCAGCGCGCGCCCGCCGAGCAGGGCGCACAGGATGTTCGCGCGTGCCGGATCGCCGACCAGCGACGCGACTTCCGCCAACTGTGGAACGCTCGACATGACCTCTATATGAGCCTGGCCCCTGAGGATTGCCACCCGGCAATGCTTCGCTCGTGACCGAATTAAATTCGGGTGGACAGGCGGGGCTGGCGCGCCAATGTTGCGACCAGGCAGCTCGATCAACCGCACAACCGAGATGGACGATGGGCGCCCTCGCCGCCGACTTTCGCGACCTCGAACTCACGGACCTGGCGGCCGGCATCATGGTGCGCGCGATCTCGCCGGTCGCCAGGACACGCGCACTGCTCGATCGGATCTCCTCGATCGACCGCACGCTTCACGGCTATACCCTGGTGATCTGTGCCGGGTCAACATTGCAGCGCGTCACTTCCTGGCATCCGCGCCGACCACCCTTATGACGAGGAGGCTTCGTGGGCGGCACTCATCCAGCACGTTCCAAGCCTGGCCTGTTCTATGGATGGCTTGTCGTTGCGGCTGCGTTTGCCGTGACGCTCGTGGGCTTCGGCAGTGCCTATACGTTCAGCACCTTCGTCGCCTCGCTGCAGACTGAGTTCGCGGCCTCCCGAGGCTCGATTTCGCTTGTGTTCTCGCTGGCCGGCTTCCTTTACTTCGGCCTTGGCGTCATCAGCGGGCCGCTCGCCGACCGCTGGGGCTCGCGCCCGATGGTTGTCACCGGGATGATGCTGGTCGCGACGGGCCTGGCATTGGCGAGCGCGGCCCGCAATCTGACCGAGGTCTATCTGGCCTATGGCGTGGGCGTCGGCCTCGGCGTCGGCTTCTCCTACGTTCCCGCCCTGGGTGCCGTACAAAAGTGGTTTGCGCGGCGTCGCGGGTTCGCGTCCGGGCTCGCCGTGAGCGGGATTGGCGTCGGCACGCTGATCATGCCCCCCCTCGCCTCGGCTTTGATCGAGGCTCTCGGGTGGCGCGGCACCTATCTCGTGCTTGCCGGTGTCGCCGCTGTCGTAGGGGCCGGAATGGGCCTCCTGGTCGAGGACGATCCCTCAGATCGCGGATTGGGGCCAGACGGTGATCCGCGGCGAGCGGACGTTGCATCCGTGGACCCGGCCGGGACCTCCATCAGGGAAGCGATCAGATCCCGGGCGTTTATCGGTCTCTATGCCGCCTGCCTGCTCTGCTCGTTTGGAGTTTTTGTCCCATTCGCGCACCTCGTTTCCTACGCACTGGACCAGGGCGTTGCACAATCCTCCGCCGTCGTGCTCCTGGCGATGATTGGGGTTGGAAGCACAGCGGGACGGTTCGTTCTTGGTGGCCTGGCCGACCGCATGGGACGCCGGCTGTCGCTGCTGGTAATGATTGTCGGCATGGCGCTGGCGATGGCCATCTGGGCGGCTTCCACGCAATTCCCAGCCCTCACTGCGTTCGCGCTGTCCTACGGCGTCTTCTATGGGGGATGGGTCGCCGTGCTTCCGGCGATCGTCATGGATCAATTCGGCAGGCGGAATGTGAGTAGCCTAATCGGCGCACTCTATACCAGCGTGGCGTTCGGCACCCTGATCGGCCCCAGCGCCGCGGGCTTCGCGTTCGACATCAGCAACAGCTACAGGCTGCCGATCCTGGCCAGCGTCTGCGCCAATCTCATCGCAGCTGGCATCGTGGCGGGCACCCTCAAGACCCCTATCGGTCCGTATGATCATAATGTGCGAGGTCCTCCGCTGCGGAACAGGCATCACAGTAGATTGTGCGGCCAATAGTTTAGGCTGTGATGCCCGCGCTGGATGGTCGCAAAGCGAAGGCCCGCCTCTCGGAATGCGATTCTCCGACATCGTCATCATCTTCCTTCCGCAGGACCTGCTCGGCTTACGCGCAACTGGCTCAATCGCCTGCCACCTTGCCGGCCCCCGCTCCGGCCAGGGCGCCTTCGCGGGTGAGCTCATCAGCCAGCTGGTCGAGCCCACGGCGCAGGCGCAGCGCGATCTCCTCAATGTCGGCAGGCTCGATCACCAGAGGCGGGGCGAACACCAGCCGGTCGCCCACCACGCGCACGATGAGGCCATGCCGCTGCGCCGCGGCAGCTGCTCGCGCGCCGACGCTCAGCGCAGGATCGAACGGCACACGCCGCGTCTTGTCACGCATCAGCTCCATGCCGAAGATCAGGCCCACGCCGCGCACGTCGCCCACCAGTGGATGCTCCCGGAACGCGCCAAGCGCCGTCTGGAGCAGCGAGCCCAGCCGCCGCGCGCGGCCGACGATGTCCATCTCGTCGTAGATCCTCTGCACCTCCAGCGCCACTGCCGCCGCCACCGGGTGCCCGGCGTAGGTGAAGCCGTGGGCGAAGTTGCCATACCGGTCCGACTGCGCCAGCATCGCCTCGTGCACCCGCTCGTTGACCATCACCGCCGAGATCGGCTGCATGGCCGCCGACAGCGCCTTCGCGGAGGTCAACATGTCGGGCACGATGCCGAAGGTCTCGGAGCCCCACATATTGCCGGTGCGGGCAAATCCGCAGATCACCTCGTCGGCGACGAACAGGATGTCGTGCTTGCGCAAGACCTCCTGCACTTTCTGGAAGTACCCGCCCGGGGGCAGGATGGCGCCGCCGGCGCCCATCACCGGCTCGGCGAAGAAGGCGGCGATGGTGTCCGGTGCCTCGCGCTCTATGAGCGACTCGAGTGCCGCGGCCATGCGGGTTGAGAATTGTTCCTCGGTCTCACCCTCCTCGTGCCGGCGGTAGTAGTGCGGGAACTCGGTGTGCTTGAAGTTGGCGAACGGCAGACCGAAGCCCGCGTGCATATCAGGTTTGCCAGAAAGACTCACCGCCGCGCAGGTGTTGCCGTGGTAGGCGAACTCGCGCCCCACGATCTTGCTGCGCTGGGGCTGACCTCTGGCGTGCCAGTAGTACCAAGCGAGCTTGATGGCGGTATCGTTGGCCTCCGAACCCGAGCACTGGAACAGCACGCGCGCCATCGGCACCGGCGCGATAGCAAGCAGCTTCTCGGCCAGCGCGATGGCTGGCTCGTTCGAGTTGTGTCGGTAGAGGTGGTAATAGCCAAGCGTGCGCATCTGCTCGTAGGCGACGCGTGCAAGCCGCTCCGAACCGAAGCCGAGAGACGCGCACCATAGTCCGGCGATCGCCTCCAAGTGCTCGCGCCCGGTATCGTCCCAGACGCGGCAGCCCTCGCCGCGCGTGATCACCAGAGGTCCCTCCGTCTGGTGCTTGCGCAGGTTGGTCTGCATGTGCACCACGCTCGCCATGTCACGCGCCTGGATGGAATTAGGGATGTAGGTCATGTTCGGTCCCTCGTTGCGGCCGCCGCCCGGCGGGTCTCCGGGTCAGCGATGCCATAGTCTTCCCGCGCCGCCCGATCGCTCACGTAGCCGTCGAGGAGATCGGCAGCGATGGCGGCCGGATCGCGCTCGGCGGGGCGGCCAAAGCCGCCCGAGCCCGGCACCGCCATGTCGATGACAGAGCCCGCGGGCGCGTCGAAGACCCCCTTGCTCGGCAGGGACCGCGTTACGCCGTCCGGCGTCGTCAGAGTAACGGCGGCGGCAGCGCCGGCCTTAGCGCCCAACAGGCCAAACGGCGGCGAGGTCATGCGCTCCATGCAAAGGGCGCCGACCGCATCCGCCTTATCGAGCAGCCGCCACACCCGGCGCGCGCCGCAGCCGCCGCGATAGCGGCCAGCACCGCCCGAGTCGGGCGCGATCTCGTAGCGCTCCACGCGCAGCGGGAAGGTCAGTTCCAACACCTCCACAGGGGTGTTCATGGTGTTGGAGATGCCGCTGGCGATGGCGTTGATGCCGTCCTTGGTGGGTCGAGCGCCGAAGCCCCCCTTGATGGTCTCGTAGGACACGTAACGACGCCCGGAGCGGGGATCGACACCGCCGAGCGTGAGTATCGCCGAGGTGCCCTGGCTGCACGCCATCACCTGGCGCGGCCAGAAGGCCGCAAGAGCGCCCATCAGCATGTCGGCCACGCGATGGGAGATCTCGTGGTTGGCGTAGACTACGGGTGCCGGAAACTCCGCGTTGACGACCGACCCTTTGGGGGCCCGCACCTCGATCGCGCGCCAGCACCCGGAGTTGGGTGGAACATGGTTGTTGGGGTCCACCGCCATCTTGAGGCCGCAGAACACGCCCGAGGCCGTGACCGACAACGGCGCGTTGATGGGCCCCTTCACTTGGCGGTCGCTGCCCGCGAAATCGACCAGCACGCGGTCGCCGGTCTTGACCGCGTGCAGACGGATCGCGAACCGAGCGTCGCGCCCCTCGGCATCGTCGGCGATACCGTCGCCGTCGCAGAAATCCTCGAAGCGGCCTTCCCCATCGGGCAGGTCGGAAAGCATGGCGCGCATCAGCCGCTCCGAGTAGTCCATCACCTCGGCCATGGTCGCGATAGTCTGGCCTGGGCCGTAGCGTCTGGCCAGCGCCTCCAGCCGCTGCGTGGCGCGCAGTGTAGCGGCGAGCTGGGCTCCGAGGTCGCCCTTGCGCTCCTCGGGTGTGCGCACGTTGGCGAAGATCAGCCGCTCCAGGTCGGTGTTGGGCTCACCACGGCCGACCAGCCGCAGCGGCGGCATGCGCAGCCCTTCGCCGTAGATGTCGGTTACGGCGCCGTAGCTGCCGGGCGTGGCCGAGCCCACATCAGGCCAATGCGCGCGCAGGCAGGCGAACCCAAGAAGGCGGCTATCGCAGAACGCCGGACGCACCACGTTGACGTCGGGAAGGTGACTGCCGCCGAAGTAGGGGTCGTTATGGATGAACACATCGCCCGGGTGCACGTCGGACCCGAACTCCGCCACCACGGCGCGCACCGCGTCTGGCATGGAACCCAGGTGAATAGGCAGGTCGGGCCCCTGCGCCACCATTTCGCCACTCGCGTCGAACAGGCCGCACGAGAAGTCGCCGGCCGACTTCAGGATCGGCGAGTAGGCGGTCTTCGCGAGCACAACCCGCATCTCCTCGGCAATCTTGTAGAGGCTGTTCTTGACGATCTCGAACGTGGCCGGATCGGCGCTCGCTCTTGTGCCACTCATAGGTTCCCTCCGTGGCCGGCTCCTTCGGGGTCGCGCCTCAGGAGCACAAACCCGTCGCTATTC
>JAFMSC010000207.1:0-3327 GCA_017353825.1 Hyphomicrobiaceae bacterium
CGCTGCGCCCCGCGACCCGGCTCGAGCGCATAGTCATTGCAGGGAACCTACAGCGGCACGATCTCGGCCGCGTGGCGCCGGCACTCGCGCCCCTCGGGCGCCAGCAGGGCGAGTTGGCTCGCTCCTCCTCTGCAGCGGCGCCCGGATGCGGGGTTGGGGCGTGGCCAACAGCCGAGCACCGCCCGGCAAAACGGTTCGCCGAAAACTGCGCACGCGGCGGCGCAGTCATTGCCTCGCCCGGCCGGCCTTGCGGGCCCGGCCGTGGTGGTGCTTGTACGAAGCGGCCTGCAGCGTGCCGGCGGGCCCCGCAGCCCCGGTCGGTGCGACAAAGGCGTACAGCATCGCGCTGCGATAGCTGTCGCCGACGCGCCAATAGTCGGTGAGCGGGCCGCCTTCGCAGTGAAAGCCCAAGCGCTCGACCAGCTGCATGGAGCGATGGTTCTCCGGGTGAATCAGGGCGTGCACGCGGTGAGCGCCCAGCGTCCCGGTGCAATAGTCCAGCACCGCCCGGACGGCTTCGGTGCCCATGCCTCGGCCTTGGTGCGCGGGGGCAATGATGTAGCCGATCTCCAGGCGCTTGTTGCGCGGCTCCCGGTGGTGGTAGCAGACCATGCCGAAACAGCGGTCGCGCCGCTTGTCTGCGACCGCCCACCCCAGGTGGTCGTGGGGGCTGGTGGTCCTGGCGAGCCACCGCATGATCCTTACGGTCTGCGCCATCGTCCCGCAGGGCGGGAAATCCCAGAACCGCATGGCCTGCGGATCGCCGAAACACGCGTGCAGACCGGTGGCGTCGCGCGGCTCGACGAGCCTCAGTCGCATCCTCTCAGTGGTGAGCACCGGAAAGTCGTCGCTGGCCCTGGCCATGCTCCCCCGCCGATCCAGCGCTACTGGCCAGGCCGGCCGGTCTTCTTCGGGCGGCCGTGGCGGTGCTTCTTCTTCTCGCGCTCGTCAGGGATATCGATGGCTTTGACGGGCAGCTTGAGCGGGATCGGCTTGCCGGCGACAGGCAGGCCGCGTTCGGCGTGCGGGCCCATCTCGTCCAGGGTGGGCTTGTGTGGACCGTGCACCCTCTCACCGTAGGCGCCGGCCTTGGCGCGCGGGTCGACCTGCGGTGCACGCGCGGGGATTGGCCGGTTGGCGGCGGAGCCCATCTCGTTGAGGGTGGGCTTGCGGGCGCGGGTGCCGGGCACGGTGGTGCTCTGGGCGTAGGTGGGCTGCACCGGCTGGTATTCGCGCTGGATGCGGGACGAGGCCGTTTCCTCGCTTGGAGTGTGGCCCTGCCCCTTACCCCGCAAGCGGGGAGAGGGGGCCCCGCTCGGCGCCTTCCTATATCGCCGCTCCCCGCCATAGCTGCCGGCGCGCTCCTCCACGTCGGCCTGGCGGGCAAGGGGATCGTCGGCCACGGCCAGCTCGGTCTCGCGGAGACGCTTGATCTCATCGCGCAGGCGGGCGGCGGTCTCGAATTCCAGGTCGGCCGCGGCCTTCAGCATTTTCTTCTCCAGGCCGGCGATCACCGCCTCCAGGTTGTGGCCGATCAGCGGGGTGCCTTCCTCGGCCAAGCCCACATCCACCGTCACATGGTCCTGCTCATAGGCCGAGGACAGTACGTCGGCGATGGACTTGCGCACCGACTCCGGCGTGATGCCATTGGCGACATTCCAGGCCTGCTGCTTCTCGCGGCGGCGGTTGGTCTCGGCGATGGCCCGCTGCAAGGAGCCGGTCATGCCCTCGGCATAGAGCAACACGCGGCCGTCGACATTGCGGGCGGCGCGGCCGATGGTCTGGATTAGCGAAGTCTCGCTGCGAAGGAACCCCTCCTTGTCGGCATCCAGGATGGCGACCAGCGCGCACTCGGGAATGTCGAGGCCCTCGCGCAGCAGATTGATGCCGATCAGCACGTCGAAGGCACCCAGCCGCAAGTCACGGATGATCTCGATGCGCTCAAGGGTCTCGATATCCGAATGCATGTAGCGCACCCGGATGCCCTGCTCGTGCATGTATTCGGTGAGGTCCTCGGCCATGCGCTTGGTGAGCGTGGTGACCAGGGTGCGGTAGCCCTTGCGCGCCACTTGCCGGACCTCGTCCAGGAGGTCGTCCACCTGGGTGCGGGCGGCGCGTACTTCCACCACGGGGTCCGTGAGTCCGGTCGGGCGGATCACCTGTTCGGTGAAGACGCCGCCCGACTGCTCCATCTCCCAGCTGCCTGGAGTTGCCGACACATACACCGTTTGCGGGCGCATGGCGTCCCATTCCTCGAAGCGGAGCGGGCGGTTGTCCATGCAGGAGGGCAGGCGGAAGCCGTACTCGGCCAGCGTGGCCTTGCGGCGATAGTCGCCGCGGAACATGCCGCCGATCTGCGGCACCGTCACGTGGCTTTCGTCCACGAAGACGAGGGCGTGATCGGTCAGGTACTCGAAGAGCGTCGGCGGCGGCTCGCCGGGGCGGCGGCCGGTAAGGTAGCGCGAGTAGTTCTCGATGCCGGCGCAGGAGCCGGTCGCCTCCATCATCTCCATGTCGAAAACCGTGCGCTGCTCAAGGCGCTGAGCCTCAAGATAACGGCCGGAGCGATGCAGCTCGTCGAGCCGCTCCTTGAGCTCTTCCTTGATGGACTTGATGGCCTGCTGCAGCGTCGGCTTGGGCGTGACGTAGTGCGAGTTAGAGTAGACCTTGACCAGCTTTAGTTCATCGCTCCTTTGCCCGGTGAGCGGGTCGAACTCGGTGATGGCTTCCACCTCGTCGCCGAACAGCGAGAAGCGCCAGGCGCGGTCCTCCAAGTGGGCCGGGAACAACTCCACCGTGTCGCCACGCACACGGAAGGTGCCGCGCGTGAAGTTCTGGTCGCTGCGGCGGTAGTGCAGCGCCACGAGGTCAGCCAGCAACTGGCGCTGCGGGATGGTCTCGCCCACCTGCACGGTGAAGGTCATGGCCGTGTAGGTCTCGACCGAGCCGATGCCGTAGATGCACGACACGCTGGCCACGATGATCACGTCGTCGCGCTCCAAGAGCGCACGCGTGGCGGCGTGGCGCATGCGGTCGATCTGCTCGTTGATGGAGGATTCCTTCTCGATGTAGGTGTCGGTGCGCGGCACGTAGGCTTCGGGCTGGTAGTAGTCGTAGTAGGAGACGAAGTACTCGACCGCGTTATTAGGGAAGAAGCTCTTGAATTCGCCGTAGAGCTGCGCCGCCAGCGTCTTGTTGGGAGCGAGGACGAGCGCCGGGCGCTGGGTGCGCTCAATCACCTGCGCCATGGTGAAGGTCTTGCCCGAGCCGGTGACGCCCAGCAGCACCTGGTTGCGCTCCTGGGCGTTCACGCCCTCGACGAGCTCG
>JAFMSC010000207.1:3337-7286 GCA_017353825.1 Hyphomicrobiaceae bacterium
CGAGACGAGAGGGTGATCGGCCAGCATCGGCTGCTCGCGCAGTACGGCCCACGCCCGCTGTGACCTCTGCTCCGGCTTAGCCAGCAGGGCGTTGAGTGAGGCCGTCATATCGTCGATGGAGCGCGACGGCGGGCCGGATTGGCGCAGGGCAGGCAGTGTTGGCCGCTCCGTCCCGCCAGCGTCGTCCGCTTCTCCCCCCTGCCCCATCGCTGGGAGAGGGCCAAGGTGAGGGGCAGCCTCGCAGTCCACGCTGGGAAGGAAGGGGGCCTGCGATTGCCCAAGACCCTTCGCCGAATGCCGTGTTTCCGGGGTACCGCCCACGCCCTCACGCGGCGGTGCCGGCGGCTTGCCCGACTTGCCGCGCGACGGCCGCGGGCGGGGGGTGGAATCCTTCGGGGCGCGGCTCATAGGCGATATATGGCCCGCTGAAGAGCCACGGGCAACCGGGAACCGGGCCGCGCTGACAGGCTGCTGACAGGCGGCTAGGGCGCGACGGCCGCCCCATGCCAATCCTCTCGCTCCAGCACCAGCGATACCAGCGTGCCCGCGATGAGGGCCCAGAAGGGGGCACCAATATTGAAGAGGGGGATGCCGGCGACGGTGACGAGGAACGTCACCAGCGCGCCGAGCGCGAAGCGGGACTGGAAGGCCACAGCGAAGGCCGACTGCAGCACGCGCAGCATGGCGAGGCCGGCGAGGGTGGCGATGAAGGCGGGCGGGGTGGAAAGCATCAGGCGCGTTAACAAGGGCGCCACAAGTCCGAACTGCATTGCGTAGAGGCCGACCATGACGCCGGCGGTGTATTGGGTGCGGCGCTCGCCCATGCTGGAGATGATGGCGTTGACGGGCCCCGTCAGACAGGTCGAAACGGCGCCGACGAAAGCGGAGAGGACGGACGCAGCCCCGCAGCCCACGGCGATGCTATCGACCGGCGGGCGGTGGCCGACCCGGGTGAGGATGGCGACGCCCTGGCCGTTCTGCACCACCAGGACGGTGATGGCGAGCGGCACCACGAGCTCGGCGAGGGCGGCCCAGGAGAACCGCGGCAGAAGCAGCTGCGGGGCAGCCAGCACCGGTCCCTGGCCGAGGTCGCCCAGACCGCCGGCAGCGAAGCTGCCGGTCACGCAGATCGCGGCGGCGCCGGCGGCCAGCGCGGCCAGTATTGGCGGCAGACGGCCGGCGAGCTTCGGGACGGCGCCAACCAAGAGGAAGGCGACGGTCATGGCGACGGCGATCCCTGCGTCCAGCCGGAACGCGCGCACCCAATCGAGGCCGAACTGCAAGAACACACCGGCCACCATGCCCATGATGATGGGCATCGGCACGGCAGCCATGGCGCGGCGCACCAGGCCCAAGGCGCCCAGCGCCATCATCAGGAGCCCGGTGGCGATAAAGGCGCCCACAACCTCGGCAAACGACAGGTGGCCGAGGGCGGGACCGACCAGCACGGTGCCGGGAATGGTCCAGAAGAACGCGAGCGGCTGGCGGTAGGCCAGGCTGTAGCCGACGCTCATGGCCCCGTTGAGGAACAGCGAGCCGAACACCCAGGAGGCGATCTCGGCCTCGGACAGCCCGCCGCGCGTGCCGGTGGCCAGGATGATGGCCAGCGGGCCGCTGGTCGCGAACAGGAAGCCGATGAACCCGCTGACGGCGTGTGTGGCGTTGAGGTCGCGCCAGAAGCTGGGCGCAGGCGCGGCGGCGGGAGCGGGAACCTCGACGGGCATGGCGCTGAAGGGGGTGGGGTGCTTGCGATTGGACGGGACGCGACATCCTATGCGACAAGGGCTGGTGCACGGCAAGGCCATGCCAGGCAGGTTGGTCGGGATCGCTGGCGCCAGACCTGAGGGCGTATCCCAGGCCTGGCGAGGTTCTGACCCGGTCTCAGCCCGGTGCGCAGCGGTTGACTACGATCGCCACCGAACCACCTGACACTCAAGAGCTGCAATCTCGCCAGACGGAGCAGAACCATGAGCCGCGATATGAAAGTCCCCGGTCCCGACCACCCCATCACCATCCAGCCGAACCCCAAGCGCGTGCGCGTCACCTTCGGCGGCCGCGTCGTCGCCGACACACGCCGCGCACTGACCCTGCGCGAAGCCGACTACGCGCCGGTTGAGTACATCCCGCGCGCCGACATCGACATGGCCCTGTTCGAGAGCACAGCGCACGCCACCCATTGCCCTTACAAGGGCGCTGCGTCCTACTTCACTCTCAAGGTAGACGGCCGCGTCTCGGAGAACGCGGCGTGGAGCTACGAGGCGCCATATCCCGCCGTCGGCGAGATCAAGGAGCACCTGGCGTTCTACCCGAGGCGGGTGGAGGGAATCGAGGAGGGGGAGTGAGTTGGAGGGAGGAGGTCCGTGCCTACCCCCTATTCGCGGGCTGGTGCTCCAGCCTGAGGGAGAAACGCCAGGCCGGCGAAGGCCGCGTCGCGCAACGCGCAGCAGCGCCACATCGCTCCGCGGCTGCGTCTTGGTCGTTTGATCGCCTGATCGCCGACCGCGGAGCGCCGCCACACGACACAATCGATTTCGATGCGTTCGCGGGTACGCGTTACGCGCGGCCGTTGATGGCGATCTGGAAGGCGTCGGAGGGCTGGTCGGACGCCTGCAGCCACGGGATGTGATCCTTGAGGAAGCCGTTGGCGGACTCCATGGCCTTCTTGAACTTGGCGTCCTTGGCTGCGATCTCGCCGAAATGCTCCACCGCGGCGCGATAGAAGGCTTCCAGCATCGGCTGGGGAAACTGCCGGATGACCGTGCCGGCCGCCGCCAGGCGTTTGAGGGCAGCCGGATTGATGGCATCGTATTTGGCGAGCACGCCGAGATTGACGGCGTCGCAGGCGTGCGCCAGGGCCGCACGATATGCCTTGGGCAGCCCGTTCCACTTCTCCAGGTTGACGAGGAGGTGCACCATGCCCGCGCTCTCCCACCAGCACGGGCCGTAGTTCAATTTCGCCGCCTTGAAAAGGCCCAGGCGCTCATCGTCGTGCGGGCACAGGAACTCGGCGCCGTCGATGGCATTACTCTCCAGCGCCGCCAGCACGTCGGCGTGCGGCGAATCGACGGGCACCGCGCCGACCCTGGCAAAGATCGGACCCCCCAGGCCGTTAATGCGGAAGCGCAGGCCCTTCAGATCGTCGAGGGAGTTGATCTCCTTTTTGAACCAGCCGCCCATCTGCGGGCCCGTGGTGCCGGCGGGGATGCCATAGGCGCCGAACGCCTTGAGGGCGTCGTTGACGATCTTGGAGCCGCCGCCGTGAGCCCACCACGACTGTTGCAGGCGCGCGTTGAGGCCGAATGGCAGGCCGGTACCAAAGGCCAGCGTCATGTCCTTGCCTGTGTGGAAGGACAAAGGCGTGTGGGCGCACTCGACGGCGCCGCTAGCCACCACGTCGAGGGCCTGTCGGCTGGTGGCCAGCTCGCCGGCCGCGTAGGTCTGGATCTGGAACTTGTTGTCGGTGGCCTCGGCGAGGTAGGCGCAAAGCGTCTGGCCGGCGCCGTAGAGGGTCTCCTGCGACTTGGGGAAGCTCGACGCCATGCGCCACCTAATCTCCGGCGCCGACTGGGCAAGCGCGGGCGCGGCGACGACCGGACCGGCGATCGCAACGGTGGCGCCACTGTGCAGGAACGCTCTGCGGTGCAACGCTTTGCGGCGCACGTGCCGGTCTCTCCCACAGGCGATGTTTTCAGTTAAGCTTATCCGAGATGTCGATACCATGAAAACGCCCAACTGTGCGCTGCAAGCCTGCTTGTCGCACCTCCGGCCCGGGGCGGTGGCGCGGCCCGCTCGGGTAACCTTGCCGGCGAGGAAGACTTTCGCACACAGGACATGCCATGGAGCGGCACGCCATGACCCAGACCTTCGCCTCGACCGGTGACCTTGCCGAGAAGGCCATCACCTTCAAGGAGATCGGCCGCGACCTCTATGCCTTTACGGCCGAGGGCGA
>JAFMSC010000208.1 GCA_017353825.1 Hyphomicrobiaceae bacterium
GGCGAGCGCGGCTAGAGCCGCGGCGAGCGCGCCCGCGAGCGAGAGGTAGACCAGCACCTGCGGGAAGCCTGCCGCGAACGACAGGGCGAACCAGACGGCATCGC
Source organism: Hyphomicrobiaceae bacterium (assembly GCA_017353825.1). Lineage (GTDB taxonomy): Bacteria > Pseudomonadota > Alphaproteobacteria > Rhizobiales > Hyphomicrobiaceae > AWTP1-13. The sequence goes on from JAFMSC010000208.1 coordinate 105, forward strand.
GGTCGAAGCTGACGTTGACGAACTTCACCGTCGGCGTGGTGGCATCGACGCGAGCGATGCCCGCCTGTTGCAGGGCATCGAACCAGGCGGGGAGGCGGTCGGCCGGCTGGCCGATCACCTGGTCGAGCAGCATCTGGCGCAAGTAGATGGCGATGGCCGGCAGCGTGAGGAAGACGATGCCGGTGATCAGCACCGCCCAGCCGAACGACTTGCGCGCCTCGTGCACGCCGGGGGTGGAGCCTGGCCGCTGCAACAGCAGCGGCGAGGCCGCCGTGCCCGCCGTCGCCACCAGGGCCATCAGCACGAACGCGAGACTGCCGACACTGCCGAAGGTCTGGATGAAGCGCTTGGCGAGCGGCTCCAGGCCCTGCCCGGGAAGCTCGAAGGCCAGCATCGGCGCCGCCAGATAGGGAAGTCCGCGCGCGCCCTCGGTGCGGGCGATCACGCGTAAGGTGTTCCCGTGGGTGATCTGCGGCAGCGGCAGGTTCGAGACCATCAGGGCGACAATGGTGGCCGGCACCATCAGGGCAGCCAGCACGAGGATTGCCTTGGCCGAGCCCGACCAAGTATGCGAGCGCATGCCACCCGCGAACACGATGGCCAGTGCACACAGGACCATGGCGGCTGCCATGATGGACTCGGACTGGCCGGAGAGCCACGCCGCGGCGTAGGCCGCAAAGCGCGCGTCTGCAGCGAGCAGCAGGAGCAACGGCACGGCCAGCACCGCCGCCGCGACGATGCGCAGCGCGCGGCTCTCGAAGCGCCGGCTGAGATAGCTCGGCGCCGTGTAGTCGCCCGACTTGCGCAGGAATGGCGCGATGAGCACGCCCATGAACACCAGTCCGCTGCACAGGCCGAGGCTCAAGCACAGGGCGTCGAACCCGACGGCAAAGAAGGCGCCGGTGAGCGCCATTAGGCCAGCGCCGCCGAGCGCTGTGACGGCGAGCACGAGGCCGTTGAAGAAGGCGGGTACGCGGCGGCCGCAGGCGAAATAGTCGCCGGCGTCGCTGGCGGGGGTGGACACGCCGAACGCGCCGTAGAATGCAATCGGCCCGGTGAACATGAGCAGGCGAATGGCGGCGCCCGACACCCCCAGCTGCTCGAACATCAGTGCCATCAGCACCAGCGCCGCCAGGGCGGCCGAGTAGATGCCGAAATACGTGCCGAGCCGCGGATTGACGAGCCGAACGCTCGATGTGGCCGTCATGAGCTTCAGGTGCCCTTCAGATGTCCTCGTGCGCGCCGTGCCAGTGGTCGATGGCATCCTGCCGGTTGACGAACACGGCGATGGTCACGAAGGCGATGAGGAGGAGGCCGTGGCAGGCGAGGAAGTAGCCAAGCGGGATGCCGAGGATGCGCATATCGTTAAGCACATCGGCATAGAGGGGCAGCACCACGAGGACGAGCAGCAGGGGCAGGAGGCTGGTGAGCATCTGCACCTTAGTGTTGCGCCAGTAGGCCTTGCGCTCGCTCCATTCGATCATGGCTGAGACCAGCCCCCTTTCGTTGAGCTTTCTGCGGCGCTCGAAGGGGTCCGACCGGTTTCCAAGGCGATCTGACCCAGTTCGCAGCGATTTTCGCAGCGATTCATGGTGGCACGACTGCCGCACCCGCACAACGGCGCGGGCGTTTGGCATGGCGCCGGCCGGCATTGGCGAATGCCGCGAAAAGCGGCTATTTTGTGGATATCCAGGGCGCTTCGCCCGCGCTGCTGGCGGCGCGTTCCTCAGGGACTTCAATGCGGCAGGCATGACCGGCTACCGTTTCATCATTGTCGACGACCACCCGCTGTTCCGCGGCGCGCTGAGCCAGGCGCTGGGCGACGCGTTCGCGGGGGCGGAGGTGCTGGAGGCGGGCTCGCTCGACGAGCTCACCGATCTGCTCGCCACGCCCGGCGAGACCGACTTGATTCTGCTCGATCTCTCCATGCCGGGGGTGCATGGGCTGTCGGGCCTCCTTTACCTGCGCGCTCAGCACCCCGAGGTGCCCGTAGCGATCGTGTCGGCGAGCGACGATCCCGGTACCATCCGCCAATGCCTGGACTGCGGCGCGTCGGGCTTTATCCCCAAGTCCCAGCCGGTGGAAAGCATCCGCCAAGCCATTCGCAGGATCATGGGTGGGGAGGTGTGGCTGCCGGCCGACCTGGACCTCGCCAGCGCTCCGAACGGCGAGACGGCGGAGCTCGTCTCGCGCATGTCGACCCTGACGCCGCAGCAGGTGCGCGTGCTCATGATGCTGGGCGAAGGGCTGCTCAACAAGCAGATCGCCTTCAAGCTGGGGGTCTCGGAGGCCACCATCAAGGCGCACGTGTCGGCGATCCTGCAGAAGCTGGGTGTGGACAGCCGCACGCAAGCGGTCATCGCCATCAACAAGATCGGCGCCTCTGGCGACTGGTCGCGCCTGCCGAACTAGGGTCTCGGGCCGAGAGGGGCCGAGAGGCGGAAGCCGGCGGCGGCGAGCATCCGTCGGCTAACGGAGTTCTGTCCGATCGTCATTTTCACCTCGGGATGCCCCGGTGTGTGAATAGGGCCAGTCGGCCGGGCTTAGCCTTAGCGGCCGCGCTTATCTTATATGTCTGAGGAACGTTGCGGGCGGGGACACATGCACTGGCGGGATACCAAGGGGCGCACCTTCCACTTGGGAGGAAGCAGGCGAGCTTACCGCGCCATCGTCGAGTGCCGGCAGTGGGACCGCCATCCACCGCCATCGGTCGGCTCCGCAACCCATTGGAGGGTCGCCTACTCCGCCGCCACCGCCCGCTGGCGCGTGAGCTGGTGCATGAGGGAGCGCAGGGCGGCCGCCTTCAGCGGCTTGCGCAGCAGCGCGTAGCCGTGGGCGCGGACCGCGCGCTGGACCTCGGCGGAGTGGTCGGCAGTGATGACGACGACCGGCGGCTGGACCTTGAGCCCGGTCCGCAGCACGCCGATGGCCTCGAGGCCGGTGGTGCCGTCGAGGTGGTAGTCGGCCAGGATCACGTCGGGTTCGGCGTGGGCGCTGCGCAAGCGCGCGATGGCGTCGGCGCCGTTGACTGCCGCCAGCACGGTGCACCCCCATCCCTTCAGCAGGATGCACAGGGCATTGAGGACGTCGGGCTCGTTGTCGATGCACAGGACGCGCAACCCGGCGAGCCGGCCCCCCACCGCCACGGCGGCAACGGGGGGCTCGACCATCTTGCGCGGTTCTGCCCGCGGGAGTTCCACTGCGAACAGGGAGCCACGCCCCTGCGTCGACTGCAGCTCGATGCCGTGGCCCAACACCTTGCCGATGCGCTCGACGATGGCGAGGCCGAGCCCCAGGCCACGCACGGAATGCGCCGTCTCCTCCAGGCGCTGGAACTCCTTGAAGATCAGGGAGCGCTTGGCGATGGGGATCCCAGGCCCGGTGTCGTACACCTGGATGCTGAGCTTGGCGCCGACGCGGCGCACCCCCAAGAGCACCTTGCCGCTCGGCGTGTACTTGATGGCATTGGACACCAGATTCTGCAGCATGCGTCGCAGCAGCCTGCGGTCCGACGAGACCCAAGCCCGCGTGGAAACGATGCGCAGGTCGAGCCCTTTCTCACGGGCCATAGGCTGGAACTCCACCTCCAGGCGCTCCAACACGTCGTTCAAGGCGAAATCGGTGATGTCCGGCTCCATCCGGCCGGCGTCGAGGCGCGAGATCTCAATCAGGACGTTGAGGATCTCCTCCACCGCCTCCAGCGAGGCGTCGATGTTGCGCACGAGCTGTGCGTCGGCCGCAGCGATGCGCCTCTCGACCAGGCTGGTGGCGTAGAGTCGCGCGGCGTTGAGCGGCTGCAGCACGTCGTGGCTCGCCGCGGCCAGGAAGCGGGTCTTGTCGAGGTTGGCTTCGTCGGCCTTGCGCTTGGCGATGGCCAGCGCCTTGTTCACCTCGGTCAGTTCGGCGGTGCGCTCCTCGACGCGCCGCTCAAGCGTCTCATTGACGCGCGCGAGCGCCTCGGCCGCCTCCACACGGTCGGTGATATCGGAATAGGTGGTGACGATACCGCCCTGCGGCATGGGGCTCGTGCGGATCTCGAGGATGCGGGCGCCGCCGCTGAAGTGCTCTTGGAACGTCTGTTGGGTGACGGCGAGCTTCACCAGGCGGTTCGCCACCAACGTGTTCACGTCTCCAGGCCCGAAGTCGCCACGCTCCGCGCACACGCGCAGGATCTGGTCGAGCGGCGCACCCACCCGGCCCAGCTCCGCCGGCAGTCCCAGCAGCTCACGGAACTGCCGGTTCCAGCAGATGAGCTGCATGTTGCGGTCGAACACGCTCAAGCCATGGCGCACCTGGTCGAGCGCCGACTGCAGGAGGTCGCGGTTGTACTGCAAGGCCTCGGTGGCGTCGTCGAGCAGCTTGAGTGCCGACTGGCTACCGGCATCGCTACGGCGCAGGAGCAACGACAGCACCAGCCGCGAGGATGCCGCGCCGATGGCGCTCGCCAGCAAGTGCTCAGTGAAGCGCACGAGGTGGATGTCGGCCTCGGCGTTGGGCGCGAGCAGCGCGCCGCTCCTGTGGGCATATTCCAGGAACGAGCGCTCGGCGCGCGCGGCGCCGAGGTAGCGAGCTACGGTGCGCTGCAGCTCGCCCGCGGTGATCGATGAGCGCCACATCCTGAGCGGCGGCGCAACGGGCGCGCGCGGCAGGTCGGTCAACGCGAACAGGTGTGCCTGCAGGCGCTCCACCGGCTCGGGCGCCTTGAGAAGCGAACCCAGCACATACATCGTGACATTGGCCGCCATGCTCCATAATACGCCGTGCGTTAGCGGATCAAGATGCGACTGGAACAGCGCCTGTGGGGCGAGGATGAGGACGCCGAACGGCCCCTCGGTCATGATGGAGCGCGGCAGCCAGCCGGCCTCGATGACCCACGGCAGCAGCAGAGAGTAACCCCAAACGGCAAAGCCACTGACGATGCCGGCGATGGCTCCGGCGGCGGTGGCGCGCCGCCACATGAGACCGCCGAAGAACGCCGGCGCAAATTGGGCGATGGCCGCGAAAGAAACGAGGCCGATGGAGGCGAGCGCGTGCGGCCGGCCGCTTTCGACGAGAAGGTAAAACAGGTAGCCCAGCAGCATGATGGCGAAGATGGTGGTCCGGCGCACCACCAGGAGACGCCATGCCATATCGACCTGGCCGCGCACGGCGTCCGTGCGTCCGCGCAACAGCAGCGGCACCACCAGTCCGTTGCAAACCATGATCGCCAGCGCGACGGACTCCACAATCACCATGGCGGTGGCGGAGGACAGCCCGCCCACGAACGCCAACAGCGTAACGGCCTCGGCGCTGGAGGCAATCGGGAGGCCCAGCACGTACATGTCGGCGGGGCCGAACTGGTCGCCGAGCGTCATCACCCCCGCCGCGGCGATTGGCACGACGAACAGGTTGATGAGCACGAGGTAGACGGGGAACAGCCAGGCGGCACGCCGCACCTCGGTCTCGGAATTGTTCTCGACCACGGTGACGTGAAACTGCCTGGGCAGGAGCACGATGCAAACGAAGCTGAGGAAGGTGACGGTGAGCCAGAAGCCGCCGTTGAGCTCGAAGGCGAACAGGCGCTGCACGTCGGCATTGGCTGCGGCACGCTCCACGAAGTGGCCGATGCCGCCGAACACGGAGAACACGACGAAGAAGCCGACCGTGAGGAATGCGGCGAGCTTGACGATGGACTCGGCGGCAACCGCCACGATCAGGCCGTCCTGGTGCTCGGTGGCGTCGATGTGGCGCGTGCCAAACAGCACCGCGAAAGCGGCCATGGCCAGGGCGATGACGAGAGCGGTATCGATGCGAAGGCTGAAGAGTTGCAGCGGCAGCGCGCCGAGCAGGGTGGTGACCGACAGCGCAACAGCCTTGAGCTGTAGCGCGATATAGGGCAACGACCCGGCCACGGCGATGACCGTGACGATGGCGCCCACAGCCTGACTCTTGCCGTAGCGTGCGGCCAGAAAGTCGGCGATGGAGGTGATATTCTGGCTCTTGGCCAGGCGCACGATGCGCACCAGCAGCGGCCAGCCGAACGCAAACAGGAGGATCGGGCCCAGGTAGACGGCGAAGAAGGCGTAACCCGTCGAGGTGGCGAACCCTACGCTGCCGAAGAACGTCCACGACGTGCAGTAAACGGCCAGCGACAGGGCGTAGATCAAGGGCCGGCCGCCGCCGCCTTTGCGAGCCCGGAAGGTGCGGTCGGCATACCACGCCAGCGCAAATAGGCCGCTCACGTAGGCGAGCGCGAGAAGGATGACCGCCCAGCCCTCGATCATGGTCGTCCTGGGTTCCGCCCTGGGTCTAAAGACGGGCGCGAAACCGTCACGGATTGTGCTGCTTGCACCGTAGCCGGTGCCGGCAGAGGCATATTGCCCTACAGCGGCGGCTGTGTCCAACAGGACGCACCGGGAGCGAGGTTATGGGGCCGTTTACCACCGGCGTGCACGCGGTGAGATCATGACCCTGGCCAAGAGGAGACAAAGCGATGAGCATCCTCAACGAGTTCAAGGAATTCGCCCTTCGCGGCAACGTGGTGGACATGTCAGTCGGCATCATCATCGGCGGCGCTTTCGGCACCATCGTGCAGTCGCTGGTCAAAGACGTGGTCATGCCGCCGATCGGTCTCCTATTGAGCGGGGTGGATTTCTCCGACATCAAGGTCCCGCTGAGGAGCGCCGGGCCGGGGCACGACGCAGTGAGCATGAACATCGGCACCTTCCTCAACAACGTGTTGAGCTTCCTGATCGTGGCCGCGGCCGTGTTCATGCTGGTCAAGGCCATCAACGAGCTCAGGACGCGCCTTGAGAAGTCGGTGGAGACGAAGCCCGCCGCGCCACCGCCGATGGAGGCCTATCTCAAGGAGATCCGCGACGCGCTGGTGAAGAAGTAGCGGAGGGTTTCACGAGCAGCTGCCGCCGCCCAGCACGCAGAATGTCGAGCAGTGCGGGTGGCAGAGCTTGACGGCGCCGTCCGCGAACATGCCGCCGTCCGCCTTGGTGGACTCGGCCAGGGTGGCCCCCATGTCGAACCGCGGGTCGTAGGGCAATAGCGTGCACGGAACGACGCTCGGCCGCTCGGCGCCCTTGCGCTTGACCACCATGCGGCTCGCCGCGCACATGACATCCTGAGGTCGCTTGTGCAGGGTGTCCCAGCAGCGCGTGGTGATTTCAGGCACGTCTCGCCGGCCGTC
>JAFMSC010000209.1 GCA_017353825.1 Hyphomicrobiaceae bacterium
TCATACCGCCAGCAACGGCAGCGCGGCGTGAAGAAGCTCCTACTTGCCGCTGCCGTCGAGTTCAGATAACGCGCGCTGTGGCGGTTGCAGTTGTCGATTCCGGCGATCGTGTGCGACGCCGGCAATGGAGCTGACGACATGAAGGACACATCCAGCCAGAAGGCCGACCTGCTGAAGCAGGAGATCCACCACATCGACATCGCGTCGTTCGATGCCCGTCCCCTCATCCAGAGCATGGGCAGCATGTCGTTCACCTCCCGCGACCTTGCTACCGCGGCCGAGATCTTCAACACCATGCTGACGGACGACAGCTGCTCCATCATCTTGACGGTCGCGGGCTCCACCTCCGCGGGCGGCTGCATGAAGCTCTACACCGATCTCATCGAGTGCAACATGATCGACGCCGTTGTGGCCACCGGAGCCACCATCGTCGACATGGACTTCTTCGAGGCGCTCGGCTTCAAGCATTACCGCGGCACCCCCGTCCTCGATGACAAAGCGCTGCGGGCGCTCTACATCGACCGCATCTACGACACCTTGATCGACGAGGAGCAGCTGCGCCAGTGTGACTTCACCATCACGGCCATCGCCAACAAGCTGCCTCCTAAGCCCTACAGCTCGCGCGAGTTCATCCGCGAGATGGGCCGCTGGCTGAGCGAGGGCAACGCCAACAAGCCCTCGTCCCTCGTGCAGCTGGCCTATGAGAAGGACGTGCCGATCTTCTGCCCGGCCTTCACGGATTCCTCTGCCGGTTTCGGCTTGGTGAAGCATCAGGTGGACAACCCGTCCCGCCACATCACCATCGACTCCATCCGCGACTTTCACGAGCTGACCAGGATCAAGATCGAGGCGGGCACCACCGGCCTCCTCATGATTGGAGGCGGCGCGCCCAAGAACTTCGCGCAAGACATCGTGGTGTGCGCGGAGGTGCTGGGCCAGCAGGTGGACATGCACAAGTACGCCATCCAGATCACGGTGGCAGACGTCCGCGATGGCGCCTGCTCCAGCTCCACCCTCAAGGAGGCCTGCTCGTGGGGCAAGGTGGATACCACGTACGAGCAGATGGTCTATGCCGAGGCCACCTCGGTGCTGCCGCTCCTCGCCAGCGATGCCTACCACCGCGGCCACTGGCGCCAGCGCAAGCCCCGCCGCTACGCTAGGCTGTTCGGGGGCTAGCGGCGGGCCAAGCCGCACAGCGGGGGCGGCAAGGCCGCCGCCTCCGACGCTCAGGGTGGGCCGTCATAGGGCGGAGCGGATAGCGCCAGGCTCGCTACAACGGCCAAGCGCCCCGCTTTCCCTTAATCCTGGGTCCTGGATGTTTCGCTGCAGCGAAATTCCGGGACGCGGTTGGATCGCGGACACCCGGCGCGTTGGTCCATGTATGATGGGGAGCAACATCCACCTGAGGGAAGGTCGCAGACCGTGAAATCCGACCTGGTCTCAGTCGGGCAAGGAGAGCCGCGGGTCGCAGGCAGTGGACTGCCTGTCGCGGCCGTGGTGCACGCCTGCCACGAGAAGACCCTGAAGGTCGCGCTTAGAGAGCTCAACGTGCCTTGGCTCGATGCCGGGACGATTGAGCCGGTCCTCACCTATTGCGCTGAGCAGCGTTGCAAGGCGGACAATGCCACGTGTCCTGGGTGTCGCTTGCGCACCGAGAAGCTCGGGCTTCGGACCTTTGATGAATTCGTATCGAGTCACGCCGAGATCACCTTCGAGGACTCCGCCCTCTATCTGTCCGGCACCGGTACTGGCTGGCTCAAGGCCCGAAGCCTGGAGCACCTGGCCAAGACCTGGGCTGGCGAGGAATACTGGTTCTGGGCCCGCCGCGTACTGCGCAAGCTGCGCCACGGCATCCGCCGCGCCGCGCAAACGGGCGCGCCGCCGCCCCAGGGCGCCACGCCGGTGCTCCTCCTGGTGCGTCCGCAGCTGGTCGACAATATCGGCATGGTGGCGCGCGCGATGGCCAACTTCGGCCTCGAGCACCTGCGCCTCGTCGCCCCGCGCGACGGCTGGCCCAACGAGAAGGCGCGCATCGCCGCCTCCGGCGCCAACTTCATCATCGACGGCGCGGAGGCCTTCCCCGGCTTCGAGCCGGCGCTGGCCGGCCTCAACTGGGTGGCCGCCACCACCGCGCGCCAACGCGACCTCGCCAAGCCTGTGCTGACACCGGAGCAGGCGGTAGCACAGATGCGCCGGCGCCTCGCCGAGGGCCAGCGCTGCGGCATCGTCTTCGGGCCCGAGCGCAACGGCCTGGAGACCGGCGAGGTGGCCAACGCCGATGCTATCGTCATGGCCTCGGTCAACCCCAGCTTCGCCTCGCTCAACCTGGCGCAGGCGGTGCTGCTCGTCGGCTATGAGTGGATGAAGCAGACCGGCGGAGGCACGTTGGGGCGCGTCACCGCCTACGAGGCTCCGATCGCACCGGGCCTGAACACGCGCGGCTCGCCGCCAGCGGGACGCGACGAACTCATCGCGTTCTTCGAGCACCTCGAAAGTGAGCTCGACGCCAGCGGCTTCTTTACAGCCCCGGACAAGCGCGCGAGCGTGGTTCAGAACCTGCGCTCCATGTTCGTGCGCATGGGCGCGACAGAGCAGGAAATCCGCACATTGCGGGGAATCGTGAAGGCGCTGGCGCATCCCAAGGGATTGCGCGGCCGTGTGCCTTAGTTATGCCGCCTTTTCCCCCGAGCGATGCCACACCAAAAGTCCAGGCTGGGCGCCCTATATATATTACAAGGCAAGCAAAGCGGGCAGCCGACCTGATGATAAAGGGGGGCTCAACGATGTTAAGGCTAGGCGCCAGAATTGGCGCGGGCTTGGTGTGCGCTCTAGCGATTGCGCTGCTCGCAGGCAGTCCAGTTGTGGCGCAGGAGAAAGAGCCGAGCGACAGTTCCGTGCGCATGTTCATGAAGTACGCCTGGTTGCTGCTGCCGGAGAAGTTCACCTCGCCCAACGGCAAGACGATCGTTGTCAACAAGAAGAAGCCCAAGGAGGTGGAACTGCCCTTCGAGGTGGCGCGGGAGGCGGTCAAGGTTGGCTACTACTCCGCCCACGCCCAGCTGTGCGGTCTGATGGAGGAGCAGCAGGCCAACTACCAGACGCTGATGGCCCGGCACGCTCGTGACAAGCTCACCGACCAGCAGATGCTATTCATCCAGAAGCTGCATCAGGCTACGGTCATGATCATGACCGGAAAGATCGTCTTCGTGGAGAGCGAAGGTAACCTGACGCCGGTGCAGCGCGAGGCCAAGACCAACCCGCAGGAGGCGTGCACCGATGCCAAGCGGGAGATGGTGAAGGCGCAGATCGCCACCTACATCGACGCTGGCTCATCACCCGGCGCGTCCAAGGCAAAGACCGCCGAGCCGGCCAGCATGCGAAAGAAGTAGCTGCTGCAACCTGAACCTCTGCGATGGGGAGGCCGGTCGGCGGGAGCCCGGCTCAGCGGCTCCATTGACGCGCCCCTGGCATCCGTTATAAGCGCGCTGCGGGCCGCATTAGGTCCGCGCTGCCTGCATGCCTGTGGCGCCCCCAGTCGGGGCGGCGCCTGTCGGCCTGGACGTGGTCCCGGCAAAGGAAGGCGTGCTCGAGATTGCAAACTGCAACCCAGCTCGCATTTTCCGCGACTTTGGAGTAACGCCATGACCAAGCGCATCCGCGCCAAGTACAAGATTGACCGCCGCCTGGGCCAGAAGCTGTGGGGCCGGGCCAAGAGCCCGCTCAACAAGCGCGAGACGCGCCCCGGCCAGCACGGCGAGCGGCGTTCCTCGAAGCCGTCCGACTTCGGACAGCAACTGCGCGCCAAGCAGAAGCTCAAGGGCTACTACGGCAACATCCTTGAGCGCCAATTCCGCCGCATCTACGAGGAGGCCCGCCGCTTCAAGGGCTCAACCTCCGAGCATCTCATCGGCCTCCTGGAGCGCCGGCTCGACGCCGTCGTCTACCGCGCCAAGTTCGTACCCACGGTGTTCTCTGCGCGCCAGTTCGTGAGCCACGGCCACGTCAAGGTGAACGGGCGGCGCGTGAACATAGCCAGTTACCGCTGCAAGGTGGGCGACCTGATCGAGGTGGGCGAGAAGGGCAGGCAAATGGCACTGCTCCTGGAGGCCATCAAGAGCCCCGAGCGCGACGTGCCCGACTACATCGAAGCCGACCACAACAAGATGACGGCCAAGCTCCTGCGCGTGCCCGGCCTCAGCGAGGTGCCCTTCCCGGTGCAGATGGAACCCAACCTGGTCGTCGAGTTCTACAGCCGCTGATTAGCCCTTTCGCGGCTCATTCTATCGCGTGAAGATGATGGGCACCGGTGGTGTCCATCAGTGTGCTCGTCGAGCGGCCGTTGCGGATCAGCGCAGGGTCTCCTGAAGCGCGCCTGTCCATCCCCTCCGGTTTGACGCCGAGCATGTGCGTAATGGTCGGGGCTACGTCGAATGTTGTGCATCCACGGGATGGTCCGTCCCTCGTGAATGCCCCGGCCCGCTGCCAGGAAGGTGGCGCTCATGTTCTCCCCGTCCGGGTCGTGCCCGTGAGCGCCGTCGAAGTTTGGCACCGACAAAGACGCTCGTGGCGGCGTTGAACGGGGGATCGCCCTGCCGCGCCACGCCGGGGCTCTGCAGGCCGTCGAAGGTGTAGCCCTCTGCCATCGGAGCGAACACGTCGCCGAAGTCCTGCCCGATCTTGCCGTTCGTGCACCGCCCGGCTCCCTCGGGGCAGACGAGAGTGCGGCCTCGCCAAGGTGAGCCGCGGCCTCAGCGCTTCATCGATACGATCTCCCCCGGTCGCCCGCGCGTCACACGGACTCAGAGCGCGGCAGATAGCTTGTCGCCGCAGTTGCGTCCGAAAGGGGGTTATCAATGCCACCTCAGACAAGAGCCTTCCCCGATCTCCTATCCGCGGCGTCCCTAGCGGCCTTGCTGCTGGCGCTCGGATTGCCCGCGCCGGCCCTTGCCCAAGACAACCTTGTTGGCGCCGACAACGACCACCGCGGACAGCCAGCGCGGCACGGCGCCTTGCCCAAGGTCGTGCTAATCTCGCTCGACGGCGCCAAGCCCGACCTTCTGGTGGCAGCACGCGCTCGATCACACAAAAGATTGTTGTTGGCATGTCACGCAACCGACATAGCGCTGTCATGGTGTCGGTAGGTGTCGGACCTGGAGGGCGTGATAAGACCCTAGCGGCCCGCAGGGTCCGGCTCCATCACGGGCCCAGATCGGCGAGCGGCACGGTGGGGGTGGTTCCAGGCAGCGGCAGCGGCGGAAGGCCTTCGTGGGCGAGCAGCATGACCTCGCGCCAGAGCTTGGCGGGCAGCGTGCCGCCGGCGACGCGCTTCATAGCGCGACGGTCGTCGTTGCCCACCCACACGCCGCCGACGTAGTGCGCCGTGTAGCCGATGAACCAGGCGTCGCGGAAATCCTGCGCGGTGCCGGTCTTGCCGCACGCTGGATGCAGCGGAATGGCGGCGTTCTTGCCGGTGCCGAACACCAGCGCGGCGTTGAGCATGTCGTTGAGAGCCCCCACCTGCTGCGGAGCCACCACACTGGCCGTGGTAGGGGTCGGCCGCTGGTAGAGCACGCGGCCAGGCCAGTTTCCTGGGCTGCTGCGGATGCTCCTGACGATATGCGGCTCAATGAGACGGCCGCCGCTGGCGAGCGCGCCATAGGCGCCCGTCAGCTCCATGAGCGTCACTTCCGAGGTGCCGAGCGCCAGCGTGGCATCGTTGCGCAATTCTGAGGCGATGCCCAGCCTGTGCGCGGTATCTGCCGCCCTGCTGACGCCCACGCTGAGGGTGAGCCGTACCGAGACGGAGTTGAGTGAGCGCGCCAACGCCTCGCGCAGCGTGACAAGGCCGGCGTAGTGACCGTTGAAGTTGCGCGGGCTCCACCCTTTGTGGACGATGGGGGCGTCCTTGACAATGCTGTCGGGCGTCAGTCCGCTCTCCAGGGCCGTCAGGTAGATGAACGGCTTGAACGCCGATCCCGGCTGGCGGTGCGCGCGCAGGGCACGGTTGAACTGGCTCTCGGCGTAGGACTGGCCGCCCACCAGGACGGCGATGCCGCCTTCCATATCGAGCAGCACGAGCGCCGCCTGGCTTGCGTCGACGGTGGCGCCCTCGGTGACGATGAGGTTGTGCACGATCTGCTGGGCGCGCCGCTGCAGGTTCGCGTCGACGGTGGTCTCGACGATGATGTCGCCGCCGCCGGCGACGAGCAGGGGCAGCTGATCGAGGGCGGCATCCACGGCGTACTCCACGCCCGTGTCCCCGCGCATCACCTGCCAGTCCGCAAAGTGCACCTCGCTGATCACGCTGGGCTGGCCTTCATCGGCCGGGACGAAGCCGGCCTCCACCATCTTGGCCAGCACCATCTGGCCACGTTCGCGCGCCAGGTTCGGGTTCCACGCGGGCGAGTAGCGCGAAGGAGCCTTGAGCAGGCCCGCCAGCACCGCGGCCTCCCCGAGCGTCAGTTCACGTGCGCTCTTCTCGAAGAAGCGGCGTGAGGCGGCCTCGACGCCATAGACGCCGGCGCCGAAATAGACGCGGTTGAGATAGAGCTCCAGGATGTCAGGCTTGCTCAGCCGCGTCTCCAGCCACAGCGCCAGGATCAGCTCCTCCAGCTTGCGCGCCAGCGTGCGCTCGGAGTTGAGGATGATGTTCTTGGCGAGCTGCTGGGTGATGGTGGAGCCGCCCTGCACGACGCGGCCTGCTCGCAGGTTGGTCACCATCGCGCGGCTGAGCCCGCTCACGTCGATGCCCCAGTGGGAGAAGAAGCGCCGGTCCTCGATGGCAAGTACGGCATCGATGAGGTGGCGTGGCAGCAGGTCGATGGGCACGTAGGGGGCGGCACCGCGTTCGGCCAGCACCGACCCGTCGCGGGCAAGGATGCGCACCACGGGTGCCTTGTCCTTCTGGCGCAGCGCCAGCGGGTCGGGAATGGTCTTGGTGTAGTACGAGAAGGCCGCGCCGAGGACCAGCGCGACGGCCATCACGGGATAGATCACGAGCGCCCCAAGAAACCGCAGGGGCCGCAAGCGGCGGCGGCGTCTTGAAGGGCGCTGGGGCTGCTGCGGGCCGCCGGCCGGCTGCGTCCGAGGCGCATGATATGCGTCAAAGATGCCCATCGCCCAGCGCGGCTCCCTCAACGCAACTCTCCGCGCGGCGGCCCCCGCCACCCGCCGGGGCAACCTACGCTGGGCTGCTTAAGGAGCGGTTAAACCTAACCAAACATATTTGAAATTTCAGCCACCTCGGGCGAGGTTTTCCAGCTTCTGGGT